>JAGUXG010000142.1 GCA_020061965.1 bacterium | reverse complement strand
TATTGAGATTTGTTTGTATCTTGGAGCTTGGTTATTGGTTATTTTACAAAAGGGGAGCTAAACACATACAGATATTTAGATATATTGCTTGTGCTTGACATAGGCATAGAGAGATATTTAGACTTTTTTCAACATGAACAGAATAAAAGGGTTAAGGTGTCGGGAGTGTGGTCGGGAGTATCCAAAAGAGCCATTACATGTTTGTGAATTCTGCTTTGGGCCGCTTGAGGTAGAGTATGACTATGAGGTTATAAAAAAACTCATCAGTCGCGAGAAGATAACCTCTTACCCAACAAACCTCTGGAGATATAAGGAGCTTCTGCCTGTTGATGGAGAACCTGTGAGCGGATTGACCTCTGGTTTCACCCCTTTGATACAGGCAACTAACTTAGCCAAAAGACTTGGTGTAGAGGAGTTATATCTCAAGGATGACTCAACGAACCACCCCACTTTATCCTTCAAAGACCGTGTTGTTGCCGTAGCCTTGAGCAAAGCTAAGGAGTTCGGTTTTGATACGGTCGCCTGTGCTTCTACTGGTAATCTGGCTAATTCTGTCTCAGCTCAAGCAGCAGTTGCCAATTTCAAAAGATATATCTTTATCCCTGCGGATTTAGAGATGGGTAAGGTGATAGGTAGCCTTATCTATGCTCCAAACTTAGTGGCTGTCAAAGGCAACTATGATCAGGTGAACAGACTCTGCTCTGAGATTGCCGCCAAATACAATTGGGCATTTGTTAATATCAATATCCGTCCCTTTTATGCTGAAGGCTCAAAGACTATGGCCTATGAGATAGCCGAGCAGCTTGGCTGGAGATTGCCAAAACATATTGTTGTTCCAGCAGCTGGTGGCTCTTTGATCACCAAGATACATAAAGGTTGGGAAGAGTTGAAGAAGATAGGATTGATCTCTGACCAGACCGAGTCTAAGCTCTATGTCGCTCAAGCAGAAGGCTGTTGCCCGATTGTCTCTATGGTCAAAGAGAATAGGAATTTTGTCAAACCAGTCATTCCAAAGACCATTGCTAAGTCCTTAGCCATTGGTAATCCTGCTGATGGTTACTATGCCTATAGTGTAGTCAAGGAGTCTGGAGGTTTCGGCGAGGTAGCGACAGACGATGAAATAGTTGAGGCAATAAAGCTCCTGGCAGAGACTGAAGGGGTATTTACAGAGACAGCTGGTGGCGTGACGGTCGCCTGTGCCAAGAAATTGATTGAACAAGGTAGAATTCCTCGTAATGAACCAATTGTCATCTGTATTACAGGTAATGGACTAAAGACCCAGGAAGCTGTAGCAGATAAGATTGGCGAACCTATAATCATTGAGCCACATCTGGCTTCGTTTGAAGAGACAATGAAATAGAGTGAAAAGGTATCAGGGAATAACTTAAAAAAACAAATAATTCCTATTCACTAATCCATATTTTAGGAGGTAGTTAAAATGGCAGTTAAGGTTTTGATTCCAACGCCTTTACAGAAGTTGACAAATGGTCAAGCTGAGGTAGGGCTTGCTGCAAGTAGTGTCCAAGGCCTGATTGAAGAATTAGAGGCTCAGTATCCAGGTGTCCAGGAGAGGCTATGTGATGAGAAAGGAAACCTGCGACGGTTTATCAATATCTATGTTAATGGCGAGGATATAAGATTTTTGCAGGGACAGGAGACAAAGATAGACTCTGGAGCTTGTGTCTCAATTGTGCCAGCTATTGCTGGAGGATAGATTTTACTTGAAACAGAGATATACTCAAGAAACACGAGGTCTACCGAAAAAATATGTGATAAAAGGGAGGATAGGATTCAAGGGATTAAGTGATGGATATTCTGTATGTGTTTAGGTGAAAAAGAGATGAATTTGAAAATAACCAAGACATAAGAAACAATAACCAAACAATGACCAATAACTAAATTTCAATAACCAAACAAAAAGGTTAGAGAATATAATAAATGTTTGGTGATTGGTTATTGGATATTGAGATTTGTTTGTATCTTGGAGCTTGGTTATTGGTTATTTTACAAAAGGGGAGCTAAACACATATGATATTCTTGATCTCATCTCATCCTTGACCCCTCTCTTCCTTGAACCCTTTTAAGCTTAAACTTTTGCTAGACCTGATTCTTTGGATATAATATGTCTTATAAGACTTATATTTCAGTTAATCAGGAGGTGTAAATATGGCTAAGATGAGGGTTTCGTTAAGGTTTCCAAAGGGATTAGTCACAAAGCCTATTATCTATCAGTTAGGTTATGACTTCAATGTAGTAACTAATATTCGTAAGGCAAATATTGATGATCAGATTGGCTGGATGGTCTTAGAGCTTGAGGGCGAGATGAGCGAGATTGAAAAGGCTATAGAGGATTTGGAGAGACAGAGAGTAGATGTTTCTCCAATTGAAGGGGATGTAGTAGAAGGATAGGAGGTCTCACAGGTGGCAAAGAGAGAGATAAAGATTACTTTCAAAGAAGAGCTTATTCGTGAGCCAGTCATCTATCAGATTGGGCATGAGTTCAAAATAGTTACAAATATCAAGGCCGCAAATGTTACTGCCGATTCTGGTTGGGTAGTCTTAGAGCTTGAAGGTGAATTAGAAGAGATTGAGCGGGCAATAGAAAGCCTCCGAGCAAAAGGAGTAGTGGTTGAGGAAGAAAGATAATTGACCACTAATAAACTCTATTTAGACAGCCATGGCATCATTTCACGGAGCTTTGCCCCAATCCTTTCAATTGGATGGTTCTTGTCTGCATTAAGCAAGGCATTCAATATCGGTCTTTTCGCCTGGTTCTCCAATATCCACTCCTTGGCAAAAGCCCCTGTCTGAATCTGGGCTAAAATTATGGCCATTTCCCTTCTTGTGTCATCATTAACTACCCTTCTTCCTCTGGTTACATCGCCATATTTGGCTGTATCAGAGATCCTATCCCTCATTCCGCTGATTCCTGATGTATGAATGAGGTCAACCAAGAGCTTCAGTTCATGACAACACTCAAAGTAAGCAATCTCTGGTTGATAGCCTGCAGCAACTAAGGTATCAAAACCTGCCTTAACAAGCTCTGAAACACCGCCGCATAAAACAGCCTGCTCTCCAAACAAGTCTGTCTCTGTCTCTTCACAGAAGGTTGTCTCCAAGATTCCTGCCCTGGCACCACCAATCCCTGCTCCATAAGCCAGAGCAAGCTCTTTTGCCTTGCCTGAGGCATCTTGAGCAACAGCAATAAGACAAGGGACTCCACCTCCTTCAGCAAAGACCTTTCTGACAAATGCCCCTGGTCCCTTTGGGGCAATCATGACCACATCTATATTCTTTGGCGGAGTTATCTGTCCAAAATGGATGTTGAAACCATGGGAGAATCCAAGCACCATACCATCCCTCAAACCTTCTTCAATCTCTTCGCTATAGACCTTTGTCTGCATCTGGTCTGGAACAAGAAGCTGGATGTAATCTGCAGAGACAGTTGCCTCCTTAGCTGAGACAGGCTTAAACCCGTCTTGCACAGCCTTCTCGTAATTTGGGCTGGAAGCAACCTCAGCCACAACCACATCTATCCCAGAATCCCTGAGATTCTGAGCCTGAGCATGTCCCTGGGCACCATACCCAATGATAGCCACTCTCTTTCCCTTCAGCAACTCAATGTTGCAATCCTTTTCATAGTAAATTTTTGCCATATCTACACCTCCTTTTAGAAAGGAAAATTGTATAATTTTATCGGTAGTAATGTCAAGGGATTAACCTCAAATTTGGATAAAGCATTACTGACTATCTTTCAATTACGCCTCCTCCGATAACCCTGTCGTCTTTGTAGAATACTACAGATTGCCCTGGTGTTATTGCCATTTGGGGTTCTTTGAACTGCACCTTCACTCTTCCAGCAGAAAAAGGACCGATGAAAGCCTCTGTCTCCTTA
>JAGUXG010000189.1 GCA_020061965.1 bacterium | reverse complement strand
GGGAAATTAAAGAAAAAATCTTCAAATTCCTATTTTTCGCATAAAAAATGGAGAAAAATTTAAGATGAAAGGTTTAATTTAGAGCAAAAAGATAATCTTACATCAAGGGTAGAGAAAAATAGGAATTTACTTCATTCAAACAGATCAGAAAAGAAGTTTTTCATTCCCCTTCCTATTTTACTTATTGGATTTGCAGGCAAGTGTCTGGCCTGATTCTTTATTCCATAGACCAAAAGTCCGGTAGCCACAGCATAGATAGGGGAATCAACTGTTTCGGCAAGACCTGTAAGACCCATAGGCCTGCCAATCCTCGCAGGCATATTAAAGACTTGCTGTCCAAGTTCTGCCATACCAGTAAGCAAAGCACCACCTCCTGTTAAAACTACCCCAGCCTTTAAGCCCTTAAATCCCTTTAGCTCTTCTTTTAAGAGAAGGAATATCTCTTCCATCCTCTCTTCTATTATGCCAGCAATAGCATATCCTGGAAAACTCTGGAGCTTTCCATCGCCGAGGGACGGAACATTCACCGTATCTCCCTCCTCTACCAAAGAGGCCAGACAAGAACCAGCACTAATCTTTATCTTCTCTGCCTCAGTAAATGATGTCCGAAGACCTACAGAGATATCAGTAGTGATATGGTCCCCACCAACAGGAAGGCTGGAGGTGCAATGAAGATTTCCATCTATGAAGATACCCATATCCGTTGTATCTCCGCCGATATCTATCAAACAAACCCCGAGCTTCTTCTCATCAGAAGATAAGACTGAATAACTTGCAGCCAGCAATCCCAGAACAGGAGAACCAGTTGGCTCAAACCCACTCTTTTGGACACACCTGGTAAGGTTTCTGATGACAGTCTGAGAGGCAGTAATGATATAAACATCGCACTCAAGCTTTATGCCAGACATACCGCTTGGGTCCTCTATGCCAGCCTGGCCATCAAGTTTATACCCCTGAGGAAGACTATGAAGTATCTCTGTTCCAGCAGCAAGGCTTATTGCCTTTGCTGTCTCAATCACCCTGTTCACATCCTGCTTAGTTATCTCCCGGCCTTTACTTATTGCAATCGTACCCAAACTACTTTCGCCTTTTGCAGATTTGCCAGCCATTCCAACCACGACACTCTTTATACCCTGTCCTACCACAAGCTCTACCTTGCTCAGAGCCAACTCAATAGCAGAGACAACGGTGTTCACATTTGAGACTATGCCATGATGAAGCCCAGAGCAAGGTGACATTCCAACCCCTACAACCTCTATCTGGCCCTCCTTTGTCTTTCTCCCGGCACAAGCACAGACCTTTGTCGTTCCAAGATCAAGCCCTACAGTCAAGTTTGACACAGCATAACTTTACAATAAATTTGGGAGGTATGTCAACTTGTAAATAAAGAAAATAAGTTGCTGTTTTCTGACCTTTACCCATATTATAAAGGAGAACTAAATATGTAGAGGTGAAAAAAATGAAGAAGATTATTTTGTTTCTGAGTATTTGGGGGCTTTGTTTTGCTACCGGGATTGAGACAGGAGAGAGATTATATAAATCAGGGCTATTTCAATCAGCACTTGATCTGTTAAAGGATGCACATGGGCCATACCCTACTTACCTGCGGGCAGAGTGTCTTTTCCAGTTAAAGGAGTATAGGAAGGCGTATAGAGAGTTTCTTTTGGCAGACCAGATGCGCCAGGAAAACCAGATGCAGGTTCTAATATCCTTTAGAATTCCTGAGTCTTTGTGGCTTCTTGGGGAGAAGAAGAAGGCTATCAGCGAATATGAAAATGCTGTCCGAGCATATCCAGAATGCCCACAAGCAACAGATGCCCTTTACAGAATAGGCTTATACTATGTAGAGATTGCTCCACTTGCAGCCATTGATGCCTTTAACAAACTTCTGAAAAAGCCAGATTTCCAGAATATTGACAACATTCATTATCTCCTTGGGCTTCTCTTTGAAAAGATAGGTGATAAAGAGGCACAGGCAAAGCATTTCAAGGAGGTTCTTGATGGTTCAAAGAGACAGGACTTACGGATTCCAGCCTTTCTCTGGACTATTGACTGGCTGTATAATAAAGGAGAATTTGAGGAGACTCTTATTTTGGCAGATAGATTCGGAAAGGAGTATCTAGAAGAGATAGATAAGATAAATCCTATCCTATTCTCTTCCTTATATAAACTGAAGAGATACGATGAGACCATAGCTCTCTTTTCTGGAATAGAAGAACCAAGCGAAGAACAGTCTTTTGCCTATGCAGAGGCACTTTATGAGACAGGAAGATACGCTGAGGCCATAGAGGCTTATAAAAATGCCCCTCCATCTTCCTCTGTCTATTGTGGTTTGGGTTTTTCCTACCTCAATCTTGGCTCTCTGACAGAGGCATTCAATTCCTTTGCTCAGTCTGATGTTACTGGTGATACCTTGTATCTGATGGCAGATATAGCCGAGAGGATGGGAGAGAAAATGGCAGAGATAGAATGTTACAAGGCACAGCTAAAGCTATATCCAGAGAGCAAGACAAGGGAGGAGATTCTGGGAAGGCTTGGTCTATCCCTGATTGATGAAGAAAGGATACAGGAGGCAGAAAATATTTGTCTGGAGATGGAGAAAGACTATCCAACAAGTTCTTATCGTTTACAACTCTTATATAGACTTGGAAATATGAAAGAAGGAGAGGAGGCTTTACCCTATCTTTCAAAGATATTGGCGGATTTTCCAATATTTGCCGAAAATCCGAAGATTCTCTATCGGACCTCCGAGATAAATTATGGCTTAAAAAGATATGATGAGGCAGAAAGGTCATTCACTCAATTTTTTGAAAGATTTCCAAGCTCTGAACTTACGACCGATGTTCTTTTTCATCTTGCCTCTATTTACGAGAAAAAAGGTGATATAAAAAAGGCAAAGAGAACCTATGAACTTATTCCTTCATACTCACAACAGCAAGCACCAAAGGCTCTATTCTACTCGGCAAACCTCTCTTTCTCTGAGAAGGAGTATAAGCCAGCCTTAGATAACTACACCAAGATTATCAAGGATTATCCAAATGATGAGGTTGTGCCCCAGGCAACATACCAGGTTGGCTGGTGCTATTATAAGATGGATGATTGGAGAAGAGCAGAAAGGTACTTTAAGAAGGTTTTGGAGTATCAAGATGAACAATTGAAGACATTGGCCCTATATTGGGCAGGATGGGCCTGTTTTATGGAAGAAGATTTTAAGGAGGCAGAAGACCTATATTCTAAAATTTTAATCCTATGCCCCAAGGACCCAATCTCCTCTGAGGCAAGGTTCAGGTTGGCCATAGTCTTATATAATCAAGGAAGATATAAAGACGCTCAGGCTGTGTATCAGAAGGCATTAGAAGAAACAACAGATCCAGAACTGAAGATTGAGGCTATCCATCAGGTAGCAGACTGCCTCTTAAAACAGAATAAGGCAGCAGGTGCGATAAGCTACTATAAGTTATGGTTGGAAAAGATTGAAGTTCCAGAAAAGAGATGGGAGATTCAGCTTAAGATAGCAGAGATATATTACAACTCTGGAGAGAAAGAGCTGGCCAGAGAGGAGTATGAAAGGTTTTTGGAGTTTGGCCCAATGGAAAAGAGGGATTCTGCCTATTACTGGATAGCCAAGTCATACCTTGGCAACCAACCAAAGGAGGCTTTTAAGTATTTTAAGAAGGTGATAGACTTTTATCCCCAATCCGACTGGGCTCCAGACAGCCTCTTTAAGATGGGAGTGATCCTGGATGAGGATGGAGATACCAAAGAGGCAAAGATAATCTTTGAAAGGTTTATCAAGGAATATAAAGAAAGGCAAGACCTTGTCATAGAAGCAAAGAGATACCTCAAGGGTTATGGAAAGAATTGAAATGGTCAAGATACGGATAGAAAGGCAAGACAGCAAGATTAGACAATTCTTTGCAGAAGGTCATACAGCTTTTAGGAAGAAGGGAGAGGATATTGTCTGTGCAGGCATATCCTCTATACTTCAGACAGCAATCCTTGGACTTACGGACTATCTAAGGGTTGATCTTGCCTTAAGAAAAGAGACAGGAAATATGAGTGTACGATTAAAAGATCCTCCTACAAAAGAGGCAGAAGCTATATTAGAGACTATGTTGCTTGGACTCCGTGGAATAGAAAAGGAATATCCTGACAGAGTAAAGATTTCCGAGGTTCTTTTGTAATCAGAGCAAGAAATAAGAATAGAGTTATATCCCCAAGTAAATTAGGTTTACAAAGAGAGTGAGGTTGTAAGTTGTAGGTTTGGATGTTGTCTCTTCTACTTCTTCAACAACTTACAACCTACAACAAAAATTTTCGCTATACCTGATTTGTTTTGGTAATATTTGGTAATTAAGGAGGAAGATATGTTTGAAAAAGATGAAGTTAAAAAGGCTTGCCAGGAGGCTATTGGGTATTCTGCCTCTGATCAGATAGAGGCAGTGGTGATAGCCAATCACTCTGTGCTCACAAGGTTTGCCAATTCTACGGTGCATCAGAATATGGAAGATCAGGATTGCATAGCAAAGATTAGAGTAACCAAAGGAAAGAGGATGGGCTCATCTTCAACGAACATAATGAGCTCTATCAAAGAGACTGTCAAAAGGGCAGAGGATATCGCTTTGGCCAGCAGAGAAGACCATGAGTTTATCTCCCTGCCAAAACCAGAGAAGATACAAGGAGTGAGCGGATTTTCGGAAAAGACAGCAAGCTATTCTTATCGGCAAATGGCAGAGGATGTGAAGAAGATCATTGATAAGGCAAAGACTGTTGGCTGCAAGGTATCCGGTGCGTATAGCAAGAATATTATTGAGATGGGTTGTGCAAATTCTTTGGGAATTATGGCCAATGCCAGCCTAACCAATGCCTCTATCATTATCGTGGCAGAGAAAGACGGCTCATCTGGATATGCTTCTGGCCTTTGCTGTGATATAAGCAAGATTGATGTTGAGGCTGTAGCTGCTATTGCTATTGAAAAATCATTAAGGGGAATAGGTGCGGTGGAGGTTCCTCCAGGCGAATATGAAGTGGTCTTAGAGCCAGCAGCAGTGGCTGACCTGCTCTTATTTTTGGGATACCTTGGGTTTGGTGCTTTGGCTTATCAGGAAGGAAGGTCTTTTGTTTGCGGAAGTCTGGGAAAGAGGATAGTGGGCGAGAACATCTCTATCTGGGATGATGGAATGGATCCAGTTGGAATGCCTATTCCCTTTGACTTTGAAGGTATGCCGAAAAAGAAGGTGAGCTTGATAGAAGATGGTGTGGCTTCAGGCCTTGTCTATGACTCATACACAGCACACAAAGAAGGCAAGGTTTCAACTGGCCATTCCCTTCCTCAGCCAAATACATCTGGACCTATTCCTACAAACCTTTTTATGAAGGAAGGAGAACACACAAGGGATGAGCTAATCTCTTCGGTAAAAAAAGGGATTCTTGTAACCAGATTCCATTACACCAATGTGATTGAGCCAATGAGGTGTGTCATCACTGGAATGACAAGGGATGGAACCTTTCTGATAGAAGACGGCAAAGAAGTCTGTCCCATAAAAAATATGAGGTTCACCCAGTCAATCCTGGATGCCTTATCATCCGTTTCTATGATATCAAAGGAAAGGTCTCTATCTTCTGAAGGGTTGATTATGGACTTTCATTCTGGGTGCTATGTGCCATCCATCAAGATAGACAAATTCTGTTTCAGCGGAAAGACAGAGTTTTGATAACTATTTACCAAGAGTGAAGTATAAACCAGATCTCTGCGGTGAACTATTACTAAGATGCAGACTATAGAGATAAAAGGCTTAAAGCTCTATGGCTACCATGGGGTAGAATCAGAAGAACAAAAGGTGGGTCAGGAGTATATCTTTGATTGCAAGATAGAGTCAGAGGATATTATAGACTACCTTGAGGTGATAAAGGAGATAGAGGCGATAAATAAGGTGTCGCACAGATTTATAGAAGGGCTTGCCCAGGATATTGCTGACAAGCTTCTGGCAAGATTTTCAGCAAAGATGGAACTTACTGTCAAGAAGCCAAATCCTCCTATTTGCTACTCCCTTGATTATGCCTCGGCTACAGTGAGAAGTGAAAAGTCAAAA
Organism: bacterium; assembly: GCA_020061965.1. Lineage (GTDB taxonomy): Bacteria > UBA9089 > UBA9088 > UBA9088 > JAGUXG01 > JAGUXG01. The sequence continues at coordinate 1,113 of JAGUXG010000189.1, read as the reverse complement.
GTGAGAAGATGAAGATAGATGTGTTTGATGTAGAAAAGAAGGTTCTCATTGTGGCTGAGATAGGCGTAAATCATAACGGTGATTTAGGGCTGGCAAAGGAGATGATCAAGGAGACAAAATCTGCGGGTGTAGATGCTGTCAAATTTCAGATATATCGCACCGAAACCCTTACTTGCGACCTGAAAGAGGTTAAAATCCTCAAGCAATATGAACTTTCGTATGAGTCTTTCTTTGAGCTTTCAGAGCTTACCAAAGATAGTGGTTTAATCTTTCTGGCTACACCTTTTGACAGGGAGGCAGTAGATGTTGTAGCAAGAATAAGCCCAGCCATAAAGATTGCCTCAGGTGATATCACCAATATCCCTCTGATAGAATATGCGGCAAAGAAGGATAAGCCCATCATCCTTTCTACAGGTGGTTCAACAATGGAAGAGATCACATGTGCACTTGAAGGGATTGAAAAGATAAATAGAAGGCTGATTAGAGAGAGCCAAATTATTCTGCTTCATTCAATTTTGAGCTATCCTGCACCCCCATCTTTCGCGAACCTCCTCTCTATACCCTTTCTGCACTCAAGGCTCAATTTTACTGTCGGTTACTCAGATCATACAGATGACATCTCTGCTTGCCTGTATGCTGTATCCCTTGGAGCAAGGGTGATAGAGAAGCATTTTAAGATAGTACCTAATTGTCCAGATTCTCAAGTATCAGCAGACTACGAGGAGATGAAGACCATTGTCCAAAAAACAAGGTTGATAGAAGAGATGCTGGGAAAGTATGATAAGAGACCTGAAGCGTGTGAACTGGACAATATTAAAAAGGCAAGAAGGAGCCTTGTTGCCTCTTGTCCTATCAAAAAGGGCGAGGTAATCACAGAGGATATGCTCATCAGCTTGCGAGGTGCAGAAGGCATATCTGCTGCTGATATTCATAAAGTTGTAGGCAGAAAAGCTATCTGCCACATCAAAAAAGGTGCAAGCATTCAACGGTCAGCAGTCAACCAATAGAATTTTTGTAACACTTTACTCATCTGAAGTAAAATTAAAAAGGATTCAAGGAATCAAGGGGTGGAGGGGGAGATGAAAGAAAGATTTGTTAATTCTTCAAACACTT
>JAGUXG010000098.1 GCA_020061965.1 bacterium | reverse complement strand
TGATTGAGTTAATGATTGTTGTAGCAATCATAGGAATATTACTGGCGATGCTTCTTCCTCGTGTTGGAATATTGATAGATAGAAGTCGCGAGAAGACAACCGCTACTAATCTGCGAGCAATATATGCTTCTGTTTATGGCTATGCGGGCTGGATGAGTGGCAAAAGGTTGGGATTGAGTGGAGCAACTGAGGCTGGTCCGATTTCAGAAGATTATCCAAAAGACCTAACCTATCTTAGACGTTCGTTGCTGGGATATGATATAAATAATGATGGTAACTATGATATCGATGTTGGTGATATTCCAAAATACTTTGAGAATATACCGCTGGCTATGTTGAGGAGAGGAGTGGACAACAAATGGGCCAATAGCGTACCCGCAGCAGTTTCTAATAATATGGTTATTGCACCTGAGAGAAGATGGGCTGGCACTTGGTTTCCTAATACCAAGAATGTAGGTGGATGGGTCTTTGTCACATTCGGTGATGGAGTAGGTGATGTTTTCATAAACGCAACAGAGAATGATTTGGCAGGAACCCGGTATTCAGCATGGCCGTGTCAGTAAAAAGAAGGGTGTAGAGAGAAAAAGGGGGAGGACAGACCTTCCCCTTTATTTTTTTATTTTCCATTTTCCGCACCCCTTGATAAGGCTTGATAAATTGAAAGGAAGATGGGAAATAAAAAAATATGAAAAGGTCTTTATCTTCTTTCTTTCTCTCTCTATATCTCTTCACAGCAAGTGGACATCTTTATGTCCTCGATGAAACCCTCATTGCCTTCCTCACAAAGAGGATTGTGGAGGATAAATCCCTATCCCTTCCAGACTCTTTTTATCCTATCGCCCCTCCTCCAGTCATAGGTAGAGACAACAAACTATATTCGCCTTGTGGGATAGCTCAATCTATTCTGGCTATCCCTTTTTATCTCTTTGGAAGGCTCATAGATATGGCTTTTAATCTGGATAAGGTTGCAAGTATTGACTATCCATGTATACTTTCCTTCTCCTTATTTAATTCCTTTGTGACTGCTCTTTCTGCAGCCATCTTTTTTATTATTAGCAGAAGATTCTATTCACAAAAGACATCTTTTCTTATCACCCTGTTTTATGGGATAGGTTCTATGGCCTGGCCATACTCAAAATACTTTTTCAATCAACCTCTCACGGCTTTATGCCTCCTGATAGCTTTTTATACTCTCTATCTCTATATACAAACAGCTTCTTTCAAACATCTTATCCTCTCTGGCAGTTTTATAGGACTCTCTATCTTGACCCGCACAGACAACCTTATTGTCATACCTGTCTTTTTCCTTTATCTTTTACTATCCATCAAAAACGAGCAGCAAACAAATCTTCTTAAAACAATAGCCGTCTTTTTTCTGCCCATCGTCTTATCTGTGATGATGGTGGCTCTATATAATTTCATAAGGTTTGACTCTTTTTTCCAAACAGGATATGGAGATCTAAAAAATAGCGAGTTTTACTCACCCATAGAAGGTCTTTATGGGATGCTCTTTTCTTCTGGAAAGTCTATCTTCTTATACAATCCCATCCTTTTTCTTCTACCTTTCTGCTTAAAGGATTTTTTCTTAAGGAGGAAGAATGAAGCCATACTTTGTGGCCTTCTCTTCTTCGTATTTCTATTCACCTATTCTGGGTGGGGGTGTTGGGATGGCGGAGGCACATGGGGCCCAAGATTCCTTCTGCCAATCATCCCATTTCTTATATTACCGATGGGTCTTTTTATAGAAGAAAAAAGAGGGTTTAAGAAGGCTATATTGTCCGTTCTATTCCTTTTCTCCATCTTTGTCCAGATTGTAGGGATATCAGTAGATTTTAACGCTTACATCAAGATTACAAGAAAACTCTACAATTCAGATCTGCCTATCGTTTTTTATCCAGAAATATCTCCTGTAGCTGGTCACACAAAAATCCTGATGAATAAACTCTTTGGTTATGCCCCTGGTGACCCTGTGGTTAAAGGGTATAAAAAGCCTTTAGACTTCTGGTTTATATCTTTGGCAAAATTGATCCCTTTTGAGGTTATCTCTTGCATATTCCTTTCTCTTGTCATCTCTGCTACTATAAATCTGTATTTGCTACTTCGTAAGCTCCAACAATGAAGAAGGGTTTGTCATTTCTAATCTTAGTGGCCTCAGTCCTCTTCTTCTTTTCTCCTATTCTTTTTACTCAATATATATGGGGATTCAGGGATTTTCATAGGTATATCTATCCCATAAGATTCTTTGCCAGAGAACACATTTTGTCTGGAATAATCCCCTTTTGGAATCCATATATAGCTTCGGGTATGCCTTTTTTGGCAAGCCTTCAAGCTTGTCTCTTCTATCCTCCATCGCTCCTTATATACCTATTTCCATTAAATTTAGGGCTTAAACTGTATACAGTCTTCCACCTTCTCCTTGCGGGTTTGGGCATCTACCTTTTGACAAGAGAGCTTGGATTGGATAGGGCTGGAGCATTTGTTGCCAGCCTTGTTTATGCCTTCAGCGGATGGATGCTCTCATCCATTGACATTATAATCATCCTCACATCCTCTGCCTGGGTTGGGCTCCTCCTCTTCTTCCTTTTGAGGTCAAAGAAGGCTTTTTACTACACAATATTAGCAGGAATCACCCTCTCTCTCCAGTTCCTTTCTGGAGAGCCATTTATCTTCTATGCCACCCTTATAATCGCCTTCATCTTCTCATCTTACCTCAATATAGGGTTTAGAAGACCATTTTTGGCAATATTAGTGGGCACCTCTCTCTCTCTCTTTCAACTCCTTCCATTCTTAGAGTTTATATCACTCTCTTCAAGGGTCTCTTTGCCTTATGAAGAAGCGGTTATGTGGGCATTAAAGCCTTATGAGCTCTTCGACTTCATACTTCCATCTGCAACAGGAAACCTTGTGAGGGAATTGGGACCATACTGTTTTGGACAGTTATGGCTAAAGAGCTTCTATCTCGGAACGCTTCCATTTCTGCTTGCCTTCTCTGTCATTCTTCTGCCAAGAAAGGATAGGAGCATCTCCTTCTTTTCTTTACTATTTCTCGGTTCTATCCTTCTTGCTCTTGGAGATGCCACCCCTCTATATAGACCCCTGTATGAACACCTTCCCTTTTTCTCTTTGGCAAGATACCCCTCAAAGTGGCTCTATCCTGCAACACTATCCGTATCTGTGCTTGCAGGCTTTGGAACAGGATACCTTCTGAAAGCAAGAAGACCATTCTTCTATCTCTTTGTAATAGGAGCCTTTCTTCTGCTACTTTTCTACATCCTCCTTCTCTCTCAGAAAGGGAGGTTTCTCTTTCCTATCTTCTGCCTTTTTGGCGAAAAGGCTATAATATGGGTAGCAGACATCTGGTTTGACTCTATCTTTCTTCTTGTGATTCTCTCTATCTGTCTCTTCTCCTTGAAGGTGACAAGAAAAGGTCTGTTTGGAATAGTGCTTTCAGGTCTTATCCTGATGGACCTATTCTGGTTTCAAAAAGACCTCAATCCATTGGTAAAAGAGGGTGCATACCATAAGAAAAGCAGTATCATTGCCATAATGGAAAAAGAAAGGGGATTTTTTAGGATGATGCTCTCTCCAAACACAAATAGGTATTTTACTGTAATAAGAGGAAAGACCTTTGAGGAAGCAATAGATGAGTCTTTTAGGTTCTGTATACCAAATATTGGGATGATATTTAGGTCTTTTAATGCAGATGCATACGATTCCATATACATAGAAGACTATCTATCCTTTATGAAAAGGTTGAAACGTGAATCCCTTCACACTGCTTGCAATCTCTCCTCTATGATGAATGTGAAGTATATTGTGAGCAGGGAAGAGCTTAAGCATGATGAGATGGAGACGGTCTATGTTGATAGAGATTTGAAGCTGTATAAGAATGTAGGGTTTCTGCCTCGCGCATTCTTTGTGGAAGGCTTCAGGGTGATTGAGGATAAAAAAAGGGTTTTAGACTACATAATGAGCCCATGGTTTGACCCAGAAAAAGAGGTGATATTGGAGGAAGAACCAGAGAAGATAGAAAATGTAAGATGTAAAATGAAAAATGCAAGATGTAAAATTACTAAGTATGAGCCGAATAGAGTGGCGATCGATGTTAATGTGCCAACTAAGGGTTTTCTATTCTTAAGCGACACCTATTACCCTGGATGGAAGGCTTATGTTGACAGCAAGGAGACCAAGATATACAAAGCAAACTACTGCTTTCGGGCTGTGAGGGTAGATAGAGGAGAGCATAGAGTAGAG
>JAGUXG010000127.1 GCA_020061965.1 bacterium | reverse complement strand
TTTCAAGGATTCAAGTGTTTGAAGAATTAACAAATCTTTCTTTCATCTCCCCCTCCACCCCTTGATTCCTTGAATCCTTTTTAATTTTACTTTAAGATGAGTAAAGTGTTACAAATTTTCTCTGCGGTGAACTATTAGAATGTTTAGAATAATGTGCAAATCTAAGATAGTGGGAGCAAGGGTCTCTGGCAAGGTGATGGGATGCTCTGGAAGTATTGGTATAGACGCAGAGGCTATGGAAAAGGTTGATATTCTGCAGGGCGAAAGGGTTCATGTCCTTAATCAGTCAACAGGTGCAAGGTTTGAGACTTATGCTATTTCTGAGAAGAGTGGCTCAAAGAGCATCATTCTTTATGGCCCAGCTACAAGGCTTTCTGAGATAGGCGACTCGTTAGTCATTCTTTCCTATGCTATCTTTTCTGATGATGAAGCAAGAGAATCAAGGCTTAAGGTGGTAAATCTTTAATGAATGCCAGGCTCTTTCTCTTCCTCTTTCTCTCACTTGTTATCCTTTTCCTTCATTCTCTGTGGCTTTCAAAACATCAGCCTCCTTTACCTTCCATCTCCAAGCCTTCTACTGAATCTGTAAAGAAAGAAGAGGTTATCATCCCTAAGATTGAGACCAAGACTAAAATCTCTATTCCAATGGAAGAGATGAAGATAAAGTCTGATCTATTTGAGGCAAGCCTTCTTTCAGACGGAAGGATTGGCACACTCTCTCTCTTGAAATACACCAAAAAAGGTAGACACTATCCTGTCATCACTCCAAAAGACAACTGTTTTTCCATAAAAGCAGGTGAAGAAGAGCTTCTCCCTATATCTGCATCCTTGAAGACCATGGAGTTCAGGTATCTGGCAGGAGAGATTGAGATTAAAAAAAGATTTGTCTTTGAAAGCGACTCATACCTTTTTAAGGCTCATCTTCTCTTTACGAATACCTCTAATAAGAGTCTGACCACACCACCCATTCTCCTTTGTTTATCCTCTTTGCTTGGTCAGGATATTAGCCATGGCTCTCCCCAGTGCTACCTTGTCAATAATGGGCTCAAAGATGTTAGATATAGTGGCGGAGGATTTCTTGAAGGTATCGGGCTCAAAGAGAAGAAACCCATCTATCAGAAGACACAGATAGATGAACCTGCTGATTGGTTGATTCAAAAGGATAAGTACTTTATATTTTCTGCAGTTCCAAAGATGAGACCACAAAGAACATATTTTATCCAGGAGACTGATAAAAGTTATCGGATGGAAGCAGAGTTTTCAGGCTATCTACTTGAAGGCGGAAAATCTATAGAGAATACTATTGAGGTGTATATTGGACCAAAAGATTCTAAAGAGCTTTCCAAATTTGGTCTGACAAAACTTTATGGGATATGGTTTCTTGCCAGATGGATACTTTATTGCCTATCTTTCCTTTATAAAGTGATAGGAAACTATGGCCTGGCCATCATTCTTCTCACCATTTTAATCAAGATAGCCCTGCACCCACTCACCAGAAAGAACTTTATGTCAATGAAGGCCATGTCTAAACTCAAACCACATATGGAGAGGCTCAGAGAGAAACATAAAGACCCAAAGATATTGCAAGAAGAGATGATGAACCTTTATAAGGAACATAAGGTCAATCCCTTTGGTGGCTGTCTTCCACTGCTTCTGCAGATGCCGGTATTCTTTGCCTTATACTCTGCTTTTGATAATGGAATTGAGCTTCGAGGCGCTCCGTTTATCTTCTGGATACAAGACCTTTCAAGCAAGGATCCTTATTTTGTCCTGCCCATACTTATGGGAGTGAGTATGTTTATCCAGCAGAAGATGAGCCAATCTGTCAGTGGTGACCCATCAACAGAGAAGATAATGCTACTGATGCCAATAATCTTTACCTTTATGTTCTTTCAGTTTCCATCGGGGCTTGTCTTATACTGGCTTGTTCAGAATATAATTACAGTTATTGAACATTGGTTGATTGAGAAGGGAATAGAGAAGTGAAAAATAAAAAATGAGAAGTTCTGATATTAAAAGAAAGACAAAGGAGACAGAGATTTGTTTGAGGCTTCTGATTGATGGATGTGGTGAGGCAAAGATAGAGACAGGGATCTCTTTTCTTTCCCATCTTCTGAACCTTTTGACTTATAACAGCCTCTTTGATGTAGAGATTGCTGCAAAAGGAGACATCTGCCATCATATTACAGAGGATATCGGCATAGCCTTAGGCTCTGGGCTGAATGAGGCTTTGGGAGATAAGAAAGGGATAAGAAGATATGGCCAATCCTTGCTTCCTATGGATGAATCCCTGGCTATGGTTGCTATTGATATAAGCGGAAGACCAAATCTGATTATGACTGGAAGTCCTAAAGCCTTGCCTTTCTCCGGCAAATCGCAATTTTTATCCCCTCTAAACCTTTCTGGAACTGTTGACGGCTTTGATGTCTCTCTTATTCCAGAGTTCTTGAAGGCTTTTGTTGACAATGCCAAGCTCACCTTACACATTACACTCTTCTATGGAAAGGATACTCATCACCTGATAGAGGCTATCTTCAAAGGGATTGGAAGGGCACTACGAAGCGCCTGTGAGCTTGACGAAAGGACTCTTAATATCCCTTCAACCAAGGGTATTTTGTAAGGAAAGAGGGCTGCCTGAACGCTAACCAATTTGCTACTTAAAGGAGTATAATGAAGAATTGGAGACAAAACTTAAAGTATATGCCCACAGGCAACAGGTGAAAAAATAATCACCGAGAAGAGATAAAGCCTCAAAAAATTATAAAACATTAGTAACAGTTCAGACCCCCCTATGAAAAGTGTAAAAAAACAGTAAAAAAGTACTCACGTTCCCCGACTCAATTTGGTATACTATCGATGTTATGGAACAA
>JAGUXG010000027.1 GCA_020061965.1 bacterium | reverse complement strand
AGGGGATGTTTCTGTCATAGTTGTTGTGGCTATACCAGAAACAGTAAATGTAGCATTACCCCCTGCTTGACCATTCATAGTTACAGTAAGCACCTTCCCAATCCCAAGAAAAGCAGTGGCATTGTGGGTGATGGAGGTAATCTTTCCTTCTGTTACTTGAGGTCCATTAACAGGTAAGGTAGCTTCACCTGTGGCTTTTGCTCCATAAGAATCATATGCTTCAAAATAATAGGTATAATCTGTACCAAGAGGAAGGGTTGTTTCATAGGCATATATTGCACCTGTGGTGTAAGTGCCTGAAACATAAGTCATAGTAAATGGACTCTTAGGAATTTCTACACCACCTTTTTTAATATAAACCTTAGGATAGTCTGGACAATCATTTTCTATATCCGTGTATTTTACGCGATATGTAAATGTTGTTGCTAAAAAACCAGTTTCAGGCTCAAGCCCATCTGAGGTGTAGTTTGCCTCACCTGTCCAAGATAGCGAAACAATGGAGTAAGTTGGGGTTCCCTGATACTCATAAGCCCCTATATCAACGATACCATTATTAAATCTCCTTGGTTTGCCGTCTTTGTCGGTAGAAGGAAGGGCTGGGGCAGAATTATTGCCAGAATCTATGCATCGAGAGGCCCCTGAAAGGTGAAAGTCGCCTGCTCCTATAAATCGAGGATCACAAGAGATATCTTTTGGTCCTGGATAGCACTTGCAGTAATTATTATCGCCCCCTAAACCATTTTTCCAGACACAGTTGTAATTAATGGTTGGGTTGACATTGTCACTAGCACGAATACCGTAATAATCCGAGCTTGTTGTGCCATTTTGAGCGATAATGTTGTTGGTAATCTTTGGGGAGGAGGAGTAGCAGTAGATGCCATTGTATTTATTCCCTGATATGGTGTTGTTGATAATGGTTGGGGAGGAGGAGTCGCAGAAGATGCCATTCCCATTCCCTAATATGGTGTTGTTGATAATGGTTGGTTCTGCATAATTTATTCCGCGTATCCCACAGCCAGTAAACCAAAAACCTGTTACCCCAGTTATCTTAAACCCAGATATTATTGCAGCATCTGTATCTGCACCATCAAAGGTTACTGTGTTTGTATCACCCAAACCTTGTGCAGTTATCGTTGGTGTGCCTATTCCAACCAAGGCAATTCTTTTGTTGACATAGACTGCCTCATTATAAGTGCCTGCAGAAACTGTTATCGTATCCCCTGTATTTGCGGTATTTACTGCTTGCTGGATAGTTGTATAACTCCCTGGCACATTGATAATTGCCGGATAGCTTGCTCCTTGCCCCAAAACCAAAACCCCTAACATTGCCACACTTCCTAAAATTTTCTTCATTTTCTTACCTTCTTATTTAAAATTTCTTTTATTTTATTGATAAATACCATCGTTTGTGAAGATAGTCTTTCAACCTCCTCTTTGGTAAGCCATCCTTCATAAAAATTGATATGTAACATACTTGCAAAACTAAAGCCATCTATTAATGTTTTGTCTTCCCTATCAGAGGATATTTTGCCTACATCTTTAAACAAAAGGGCATGGCCATCATGTGGCCAGCCTTTCATTTCACAATAAGCCTTCAGCACCTGCGTAGCCGCTCCCCAATATTTTTCACCTGCCTGCCTTAAATCCCCTCGTGTAAGCTCTTCTTCGCCTTGCTGACAATATACCTCAACTTGCTTTAAGTAAACCTCTGTCTTTTTCTTCATCCTTTTTCCTTCTTTTTTATTCCTTTTCCATTTATTAGTATATTATCCATCAATTTCAAGAAATTACGAACAGTGAGTAATCCATGTTTTGCTTCCTCTAAACCTACAGACCCTTCATAAAAACCTCTGCTATGCAGATATTCTCCCATCACTTCTTGAAGAAATATCTCTTCATTATTGTATTCTTCAGCTAATTCCCTTGCAGTTTTTCCGAAATCTGCATGCCTCTTTATGTTTGGATTCACTGCTTTTAATGCCTTGGCTACAGCAGCCCATCCTTTTTCACAGGCTTCTTGCAGAAATAGCTCATTCTTTGAGACCTCATACTTTTTAAGCTCCTCATAGCCTTCCTTCAAGAAGTTTTCTGCTAAAGATAGCTTTTTATTCATTAATAAATTTTATTAAGGCTTATAACCCCTATCAAGTTTTTTGTTGTTCTCTTTCTTTTTCATCTCGCAAAGACCGGAAAGACTTCCTCTATGTTCTGTTTTCAAAACCCCTGCTATTGCCATAAACCCTAATATCTTCTTCATCTTCTTGCCTTCTATTAAAATTCAATAAATTCTTTTGGATAATGAGACATATCCAGCTTTTCTTCTTCAAGATTAAGTCTAATACCCCATTCCTGCATGGTTAAAGCACCAAGCAAAATCTCAATTTTCTTTCCCTCCTCATCCGTTCCAATCTCCCCAAGCACTCTTGCATGGGTTAGTATATCATATCCACTAATTGTCCCTTCTAATCTACAATCATTTAAAACATTATGCAGCTTCCCTCCAAGATTAACAGCCTCGGGTTTTTTTAATCTAAACACAGGAAAATTATTGGCAATATCTTTGATAATATATGTATTTCTTGCTCCACTGTCAAACAATGTCCAATACTTTTTACCCTCTACCTCAAAATTTTCTCTAATTCGTCCCATATTATGACTCCTTTATTTTTCATCTCGCAAACGCTACAAACACCAGAAAGATT
>JAGUXG010000028.1 GCA_020061965.1 bacterium | reverse complement strand
GTCTTCTGCACCATCATTCCCATTGGAAACATAGCCTACAGAATGAATATGGAATCAGCCTTATTTGCCTCATTGGCTGTGATGCTTGTCTATTTTATCGTAAGAACACTAATCCCTAATCCCTATTCCCTAATCCCTTCTATTGTTGCTTCTTTAATCCTTGCCTTCTCTGCTACCTTCTGGGAACAGGCAGTAATTGCTGAAAAATACACCCTAAATGCCTTCTTTTTCACCTTGCTTATCTTTATTCTCCTCAAATGGCAAGCCTCAATCCGCAATCCGCAATCCGCAATCCGCAATCTCTATCTTTTTTCTTTCCTTTTAGGTCTTTCATTTACCCACCATTTTCAAACAATTTATATTGTGCCAGGGAGTGTGTTTTTTATTTTAACTGTATCTTGGAAAAACAGAAAGAGATACAAACCACAAGTCATAAAGAAGCGCAAATCCATAGTTTCAATTTTAATCTTACAACTTAAATCTTTGCTCTTAAGAATTATTACCCTTCCTTCCAGAGCAGGCCTTCCCATTTTCCTTATCTTAAAAGCATTCTTCCTTTTTATCCTACCCCTCACATTATGGTCTTATCTACCCTTACGAGCCAACCAAAACCCTATACTCAATTGGGGAAATCCAAGCAATCTAGAGAATTTTGTCATTCATATTACAGGCCAAACCTATGGGGTCTATTTTTCTGCGATAAAAGAATCATTTAATCGCATATCTTCTCACTTAAGCTTCTTTCCTTCTCAATTTAGTTGGTGTATCTTATGGCTTGGTCTTTTAGCTATTCCTATCCTTTTGTGGAAAAAGACAACCTTCTTTTTATTCTTTGCCTTAATCTTTATCACTAACACCATTCATTCTATTCGCTACACCATTGTGAATATTCAGGATTATTATATTCCTTCCTTTATTTTATTGGCAATTCTTATTGGTTTTGGTTTATCATTTATCAGGTTAATTCGTCTAAAAACCATTTTTTTCCTTTTCCTCCTCCTTCCCTTTATTCCTTATCAAACCCATCATTTCCAGAATAACAGAGAAAAATTCTACTTTGCCTATGACTATGGGATGAATATATTAAAGCCATTAAAGAAAAATGCAATTATATTTCCTTATGGTGATGCGACCACCTTTCCCCTTTGGTATCTTTTGTATGGAGAGAATAGAAGACAGGATATCTCCTTCCTTACCTGGATATTACTTTCTTGCGATTGGCATATTGAGGCTGTTGCAAAGAATCACAACCACCATTCTTTTCACTTTGATAAGATAGCAGTTAATGACTTGAGGTATCATAACCTAAATGGGGTGATAGTAGAAAGGTCAAAAAGAATAATTACAGATAACTTTGGAAGGTTTCCCATTTATGTTGGACCTGGAATGGACCAAAAGGATTATCTTCTTTTTTCTGATGGTGTTTTCTTTAGGCTACTTCCCAAAGAAACAAAGGGTGATAGATTGAGCAAAGAATTAGAAAATAGCAAGCCCCATTTCTTCTTAAGGGGGATAAATGATAATTCCATATTTAAAGATAGGATAGTCAATTCAGAGCTTATAACCAATTATCCCTCAAGCTTTAATAGTAGAGGAAACCTTTATCGAACTATAAACCTTGCAAAGGCAATATCAGAATATAAAACCGCTCTTACAATCAACCCCTCTTACATGCCTGCTCAACTAAACCTTGCTTTTGCCTATGTAGACACCAAGAATTATGATAAAGCAATAAGCCTTTTCAGAAATATAGCCAAAAAAGATCCAAACTATGAACCTTCCCTTGTTCATTACGGTTTTGGCTTGGTTTACCAGAATAAAAGTATGATAAAAGAGGCGATCAAAGAATACAATGCCGCTTTAGAGATTGACCCAAACAACACTTATGCCAAACAGAAACTTGAGGAAATGCAAAAAATTTCTCTGGACAAAAATTAATAAAATGCTTAAAAGGGAAGTAAAAATTTTTCTTGACGAAAATAGAAAATAATATTATCCTTAAAATTAGAATGAAAGATTTAGAAAGTTATAAAAGGATGAGGGTGGGGGGTTAGGACTAACTACTTCAAAGGGTTTTTATATAAAATCAAGAACAGGCAAAAAAGAGCCTGTTTTTTTATTTTAATGGAGGTGTTTAAGATGAGAAGAATAGCCTTAATGAGTTTAATGGCTTTGGGGTTTATGGCTTGTAAGATAGCCTGGGCAGAGACTTATGTAAGTGGCAATGTCTCTGGAAATTGGAATGTTGGAGGAAGTCCATATATTGTTACTGCTGATGCAACAGTACAAAATGGGGCAAGCCTTGTGATTGATCCAAGTGTTGAAGTAAGGTTTGCCCAGAATACATCTCTCTTTGTTTATGGAACCTTGACAGCTATTGGCACATCAATTAGCACCATCACCTTTACTGCTTCATCCACAACGCCTTCTGCTGGATTTTGGCAAAGTATCAGATTTGTAACTATTTACTCATCTGAAGTGTTTTTTCTTTAACCTATTGAAATTCAACAACTTACGAGATTTCACTAAACATTTTGGCAAAATCGTAAGT
>JAGUXG010000076.1 GCA_020061965.1 bacterium | reverse complement strand
TTTGTTGTAGGTTGTAGGTTGAAGAAGTAGAACAAATAACATACAACTTACAACATCCTAAACTTACAATCACTTTCTTTGTAAACCTGATTTACTTGGGTATATAAAAATAATTTAAGTAAATTCCATAAAATGCCGATAAATTATATAAGATGGGAAAGTTCGTATTGTTTCTTCTTATCCCCTGCCTATCCTTTTGCACTTGGCAGACTCAGGTTATTGACACAGATGGAGATGTCGGTGGCTATAGCTCCATTGCTGTTGACTCTGAAGGTAAGCCCCAGATTTCATACACAGACTTCACCCTCGGAAGGCTGAAGCACGCTTGGAGAGGCACAGATTCAACCTGGAATATTAAGTCTCTCGGCACAACCACAGGTGGATATTACTCCTCCATAGCCATACATGGAAGCAAGACCCATATTGCCCATTATAATGTGAACTTAGAGACCCTTCTTTATACAGAAAGCGAAATTTCTGGAACACTCACACTTGGCACACAAACCTATTATGGGACATACACCTATCTGACAAAGACCATAGATAGCGGTAAGGTTGGCAGGTTCTGTGATATAGCCATAGATGCAGATGGCGACCCACAGATAAGCTACTATAATGAGAAGAAGAAGGCTCTGAACTATGCCTTCTGGACAGGCCTGGAATGGGGAACATCAACCATAGATTATGCCACCACATCAGACAGGGGAAGGTTCTCCTCATTATTTCTGGCTGAAGATAGCCTGCCCATAATCAGCTACTATGACGCTACCACAAAGGATTTGAGGCTCGCTTTCTGGAATCTTGTTACCTGGGGTTCAGGCACTATTGATACCATAGGGGATGTTGGTATGTATTCATCCATAGCTGGAACAGGCGGCACACTCCATATTGCTTACTATGACGCTACTAATGGCAACCTGAAGTATGCCACTAACCCTGAGAATATGCTCAAATGGAGAGTTACGACTGGCAGCGAGGTCAGTTCATCCCCATCAATATCTCAAGAGGGGATAATCTACTGCGGAAGTGATGACGGCTATCTATACTCTCTAAACTATGATGGCACGATTAAATGGAAGTGTCCCACAGGAGGCCCAGTAGATTCATCCCCAGCCATAGGTACTAATATCATTTATGTTGGCTCAGACGATAATTATCTCTATGCCATAAACCCCTTGACAGGCACATTCACCTGGAGATACCTCACAGGTGGCGATATTGACTCATCCCCGGCCATAGGCACGAATGGTGTTATCTATGTTGGCTCAGACGATAACTATCTCTATGCCATAAACCCTAATGGAACGCTTAAATGGAGACTTCTGACAGGCGACAAGGTCAGTTCCTCCCCGGCCATAGGCACGAATGGTGTTATCTATGTTGGCTCAGACGATAACTATCTCTATGCCATAAACCCCTTGACAGGCACATTCACCTGGAGATACCTCACAGGTGGCGATATTGACTCATCCCCGGCAATAGGCACAGATGGAACAATCTATGTTGGCAGCGATGACAACTGCCTCTATGCCATAAAGACTAACGGCACACTCACCTGGAAGTATGAGACAGGTGGCGATATTGACTCATCTCCGATGGTAGGGCCAGATGGTGTTATCTATGTTGGCTCAGACGATAATTATCTCTATGCCATAAACCCCAATGGAACGCTCAAATGGAGATACCTCACAGGTGGTGCTATTGACTCATCGGCGGCAATTGGTAATGATGGAACGATCTATGTTGGCAGTAATGACAACTATCTCTATGCCATAAAGAGCAATGGCACTCTCAGGTGGAAATACGAGACAAGCGGAGATATCTCTTCATTCGTTCTTCTCGGTGAAGATGGGATTATATACTTTGGCTCTGCTGACAACTGTATCTATAGCCTCCACCCGAATAATGGCGTCTGGACAAGCTCTACCATAGACTCTACTGGAGATGTAGGAAAATACTGCAGTCTTGCCTTGACTTCAACTGGAGTGCCCTATATAGCCTATTATGATGCCACAAACAAGGACCTGAAGATAGCCTATAAGGGAGGTGCAGGATGGACACGCGAGACCATTGACTCTGTTGGTGATGTGGGTATGTATTCAGGGATAGTCATGTATAACAACATTGCTCATATAAGCTACTATGACAACACAAATGGAAGCCTTGGCAACCTGAAGTATGCCACAAATGGGACAACAACACCTCCAAACGCCCCTACTGGACTCTCTGCTACAGCAATCAGTAGCTCAACGATAAACCTTGCCTGGACTGACAACTCATCCAATGAAAGCTGGTTTATTATAGAGAGAGGCTCAACCATAACTGCCTTTGTTCAGATAGGCACAACAACCCTTGCCACCTATACAGATACTGGGTTAGCCAGCAATACCACCTGTTACTATCGGGTGGCAGCCTTTAATACCTACGGTACATCTGCCTATTCTAATACTGCCTCAGCTACAACCTGGAGCCTTCCACCTAACGCACCATCGTCACTGATGGCTACAGCAACATCATCCTTTAGTGTAGATTTGAGCTGGTCCGACAATTCAACCAATGAGACAGGGTTTGTTATTGAAAGGGGGACTGATGGGGCAACCTTTGCTTATATTGGTATAACGACCCTTGCCACCTATACAAACACCGGGCTTTTTGCCTCGACAACCTATTATTATCGTGTAGCCAGTTTTAATGGCTTTGGCACATCCTCTTATTCAAATATAGCACAAACAACAACCCTGAACTCTATCCCTCTTGCCCCATCTACCCTGACTGCACTGGCTTATTCCACCTCATCCATAAATCTGGCCTGGTTTGACAACTCAACAAATGAAAAAGGGGTTGCTATTGAAAGGGGAACTGATGGAATAACCTTTGTTCATATTGGCACAACAACATTAGCTACCTACACAGATACTCCTTTGGCAAGCTATACCACCTACTATTACCGAGTAGCAGCCTATAATGAGATTGGAACATCTGCCTATTCTAATACTGCCTCAGCGACAACCCATGACATGCCACCAACAGATCTGCAAGCCACAGCTACATCAGCTTCTACCATTAACCTCAGTTGGCAAGACAACTCTTCCACTGAGATTTGGTTTGTTGTAGAAAGGGGTGCGACCATAACCACCCTTGCCCAAGTAGGCACAACAACATTGGCTACCTACACAGATACTGGGCTGGCCAGTAACACCACCTACTACTACAGGGTCTATGCTCAAACACCCTTTGGTACAACCACCTATTCAAACATAGCCTCTGCAACAACCTTTGACCTGCCGCTTCCTGCTCCGTCTAACCTGATAGCAGTAGCCTTGTCAAACTCCAGTATAAGATTGAACTGGCAAGATAACTCAAGTAATGAGACTGGATTTATCATCGAAAGGCTGAATGGAACATACACCTACATTGCCCAAGTCTCATCAAACACTCTGGAATACATAAACTCTGGGCTTCTGCCAAACACTACTTACTACTATCGGGTGGCAGCTTTTAATACTTTTGGTACATCCGCTTATTCAAATATAGCCTCAGCTACCACAGGTGCAACATGGCTATATATCTCTCCCACATATAGTTTGGTTGGCTCAGGTTCTACCCAGACCCTGACAATAAACATAGACAATGTCTCCAATATGATTGGTGCTTCAATCTATCTCTCCTTTGACCCAAGCATTATCTCTGTGACGGCTATAGCGACAGGCACATTTCCTTCTGAAGGCGAGGTTTTGTCAACATCAACGGATAATACTTCAGGAACAGCGACATACTCTGTCTGCTTGACCTCAGGCTCTGCCACTGGTTCAGGTGTATTGGCTACTATTGCCCTAACTGGGGTCTCTACTGGCACTTCTCTTCTATCCTTTGTCACCTCTACGGTTACTGTCAAGAAGACGCATCTGATAGATAATAATGGCTCAGAGATTCCCTTTAGCTATACAAATGGGACTGTCTCTTGTAGTGTGATGGGTTCTATCACTGGAAAGGTTGTCTCTTCTGTCTGTGGCACAACATTTATGGAGTTTTCAGGGATAGCTGTGAAGATTGGCAGCTATACCACTTCAACCAATGGCTCATCTACATTCAACTTTTCAGCAATTCCAGCTGGAAGCCATACCCTCTGGGCTGACACAACTGGAGCTGGTTTTGCCTCCAATACTGTCTATATTTCTGGTGGAGACCAGGATTTAGGGACATTCACCCTGCTTGCTGCAGACACAGATGATTCAGGTCAAGTCAACCTTACGGACTTTTGGAAATTCAGGCAGTCCTATGGCTCACCAACACCAGAGGTAGAGGCAGATTTTGATCATGATTTGGATTGCGACATGCAAGACTTCTTTATCCTCAGGTCTAACTTTGGCAAAACGAGAAGCCTGGCAAAGGGTAAGGCTAACGGAAAGACCATCCTCTACATAGAGCCTCAAACTGGGAGAGCAAAATTGGGTGATGAGATAGCCATTGATCTCAAAATAGCCAATGTCTCAGAGCTTATAGGCGTCTCCCTTATCCTTGATTTCAGCAGCGAGCTAAATCTGATAAGCCTTAGCAAAGGAGGGTTTGTCAATAGCTTTGCTGTCCTGCGGGAGCAGAAAGAGAATGGCAGGATAATATATGACCTTGGCCTGCTTCAAGGAGAGGTATCTGGCTCAGGAACGATTCTATCAGTCAAGTTTTTGGTAGGAAGAGCAGGTTCTGCGACAATATCCATTGGCGAGTCAAAGTTGATGGATAGCTGCGGAAAGTGGATGGGCTTTGGCTCTCAAAGTGCCTACATCAAGATAGAGGAGACTTGTGCCTCTCTCTGGATAGAACCAAAGAATATGGAGGTGTTCAAGGAAGAAACCTTTACCTCGCAAGTCTTTATAAATGTCCAAAGTCTAATCGGAGCAAGGGTGAAGGTGAAATATCTGAGCAATCTTTCGCTTCTTGATGTCGGACAGGGAGCATTCCAGACGACTGTATTCCTGTCAGCAACCTCAACAGATGGGGTAGAGGTGATTCTGGCTAATGTTGATGGCATCTCTGGCTCAGGAAGCCTATTTTCTTTAAGATTTCTGGCAAAGGAGCTTGGCACAGGTGCCATAACCTTTGAGCTGGCAGACTTACGAAATAAAGAGAATGAACAGATCCCTGTAAGCATAGCAGGAGCGGAGGTCTCTGTCAAAAAGAGGTTGACATGCGACTTCAACCAAAACAATGAGATAGACTTTGAGGACCTTTTAGGACTTATCAGTTTCTGGAAGAGGCCAAGCCCTGTCTATGACATTGGACCAGCAAGTGGCAGTCCTCCTGACCTTATCAGTAATCCTGATGGAGTGGTTGACTTTGAGGATCTGATGGTCTTTTGTCTGATGTGGAACTGGAATAAGAAGGTTCAAAATTCAAAATTCAAAATTCAAAATTCAAAATTCAAAATTCAAAATTCTTTTATTTGGATGGAGGAGGACGGAGATTGGGTGGTGGTGAAGTATAAAGGGATTGATGAGGCATTGGGTGGCAGGTATGTTTTGAGGTTTGATCAGGCTGTTGAGATAGAAAAGATAGAAGGAAGATTAAAAGCCTTTGTTTCGGAAAGAATTGGCAATGACCTTATCTTGGAGTTTGGCTTTATTGATGCCCCTCCTGAAGGAGAGGTCTGCAGGATAAAAATAGAGAGAAAGGAATGGATTAAGATACAAGGAGAGGCCGAGATACGCGATATGGAGAATAAGAAGATTCTATTAGAGGGCTCAAGCCTTTTTTTAGAAACCCTTAGTCTTTCTGATTCTATCTGCTATCCAAACCCAAGCAGAATAGGTGTTGTTAATTTTAAGGTGCCACCAGATACAAGCATTCAAATCTATAACATCGCAGGTGAGCGTATCTTTGAAAAGGAAAGCCTTGGAGGAAGCCTCATCACTTGGCATACCAAAAACATAGCCTCAGGCACCTATATCTATATCCTCACTTACGGAAAGGACAAAAAAACAGGAAAGGTTGGTGTGATGAGATAATTTTACCAAGTATTTATACCCAAAAGCAACAGGCCTAGCGAAGATTTTTGTTGTAGGTTGTAAGTTGTAGGTTGAAGAAGTAGAACAAATAACATACAACATCCTAAACTTACAACCTCAGGCTCTCTTTGTATACTCAAGAAACACAGGTTTACCGAAAAATTTTTGCCAATAATCTGGAAATTTTTAGTAAAGGGTGGATAATTCCTCTTTGTAAAGATGAAGAT
>JAGUXG010000064.1 GCA_020061965.1 bacterium | reverse complement strand
TGTATACCCAAAAGCAACAGGTTTACCGAAAATTTTTGTTGTAGGTTGTAAGTTGTAGGTTGAAGAAGTAGAATAAATAACATACAACATCCTAAACTTACAACCTCAGGTTCTCTTTGCAAACCTGATTTACTTGAGTATAATTCTCATAAAGAGTGGAGCTGTGTATCGTATCCTTGTTCCACTGTGTAACTCTCCCCACGTTAGGTTAACCAAAGATAAGTCTTTTTCGGAAAGCCCAAAAGACTCAGCCATTCTTAAGGAGAGATTGGGCATTATTGGAAATAGGAATATGGAAAGGATTCTGAGAGATTCAAGAAGGTTGTAAAGGGTGGAGTTCAGGTTATCTCCTTTCAGCATCCAGGGTTTCTTCTGGTCAACATATTTATTGGCTTCTCTCACCAGAACCCAGACCTTCTCTATGTAGCTATGAAACTTAAGCTCTGAAATCTCCTCATCTATCTCTTTTCCTATATTTAAGGACAACTCTCTTAAATATTCGCCATCTGCTTTTTGCGGAACCTTACCTTCTGCAAAACTTTCTACCATTTTCATCACCCTGGCAAAGAGGTTTCCCAGATCATTGGCTAAATCGCTGTTCAACCTATGGATCAAAGCCTTTCTTGAAAAGTTTCCATCAAGACCAAAGGCTATCTCACGGAGCAGAAAATATCTGAAGCCATCCGCACCAAACTCATCTATTATCTCATAAGGGTCAATCACATTCCCTTTAGATTTGGACATCTTCTCTCCATCAATTGTCCACCATCCGTGTCCAAAGACCTTCTTTGGTAGAGTAAGCCCGGAAGATATGAGCATCGCTGGCCAGATAATGGTGTGAAACCTCAAAATATCCTTGCCAACCAAATGAAGGTCGCATGGCCAGTATCTTTCAAACATCTCTTTGTCATCTGGATACCCAACACCAGTGAGGTAGTTGATCAATGCTTCAAACCAAACATACATAACATCCTTTGCCCCAGTAATTGGCACAGGAATTCCCCAATTAAAGGTGGATCTGGTGATACTCAGGTCAAACAGTTCTTCTCCAATTATGTTCGTCATCTCATTTCTTCTATAGGTAGGCATAATAAAATTGTGGTTTTCTTGAATATATGAAAGAAGCTGGTCCCTATACCTTGAAAGGCCGAAAAAGTACGTCTCCTCTGAAATTATCTCGCAAGTCCTTCCACAATCCGGACAGACCTTTTCCTTAACAAATGTTTCGCAGGGCGTGCAATAGGGGCCTTCATATCTACCCTTGTATATATCGCCTTTGTTTAATAGAGTAAGAAATAGGTGTGTGGCTGCTTTCTTATGACTATCTTCTGTTGTCCTGATGAATCTAGAGTAGGAGATAGAGAGCATCTGCCATAAAGACTTGTATCTCTCCATCATATAGTCAGCAAGCATTTGGGCTTCTATCCCTCTTTCTTGTGCTTCTCTCTCTATCTTCTGTCCGTGCTCGTCCGTTCCAGTGAGAAAGAAGAGATCATAGCCTTGTAACCTTTTATACCGAGCAATAGCATCTGCAGCAATAGTTGTATAGGCGTGGCCAATATGAGGTTGGTCATTCACATAATAGAGTGGCGTGGTCAGATAATATTTCATATTTATGCTTTTACTGGCACTTCAACCAATTTATTATCAGCCATCCTTACCATTATAGAGGAACGAATAGGGTTGATCACCTCAACTGTACCCATCTCTTCTCCTACTTGATAATGGCTACCTTCCTTTGGTGCCTTCTTTCTAAACTCAGAATACAAGCCATATTCATAAGAAAGGCAACACATTAGCCGTCCGCAGACTCCAGATACCTTGGACAGCGAGATAGAAAGGTTCTGATCTTTCACCATTCTTGTCGTAATATGGTCGCATGGTTTCAAGAATGTGGTACAACAGATGGGTCTTCCACACCAGGAGAGTCCTCCGCAGAGCCTTATCTCATCCCTTATGTTTATCTGAATAAGCTCAATCTTGGCTCCCAAAGTTAGATTCAAATCTCTCACCAATTCTCGAAAATCAACCCTATCTTCAGCCGAGAAATAGAAGGTAAACTTGTTGCGGTCAAGAGATAAGTGGGCACCAATCAACTTCATAGGAAGCTCAAATCCTTTAATCTTTTCCGAGCAGACTTTTTCTCCCTCTTTCTCCAGTTCTTTATTCTTTTCTTGTTTTTCAAAATCAAGATGCGTTGCCTTTCTTATAATCTTGAGAACATTCTCTTTCTCTTTTATCGGCCTGGGGGACTCAGTAACTTGAGCTATATCTTCTCCAGTCCCTGTTGTCACCACACACCAGTTCCCTTTCTTTACCTCAAACTCTCCTGGGTCAGCGTAAAAAACCCTGTTTCCTTTAGGAAAGACCATTCCAACTATCTCTATCATCATAAACCTCCATAAACTTCTTGCCAAGAAAGAAATTTAAAGCACATATTTTCAAAAACAAGTCGCCTGTTTGCATTTAGAAGAAGATGCTCTTTTGCCTCAAGAAGCGCCTCTATCCTTTCTAAGTTTAAGACTATCTCCTGCTCTAAATAAAAGATGGCAAAGTCAAGGATTTGAGGAAAGGTTTTCTCTGCAGAAAGCAGATCTTCGGCTAAGTCAATAGCATTTTTTACCTTAAATTTAGCAAACCATCCCTCAATTTTCTCTTTTTGCAGAGAAAGATTATATCTTTTATATTCCATTGCCAGGCTGAGGCTTCCTCCTGAAAATCGGATCAGATCATCTATCTTTCCCTTATCAACCCCAACGCCCACCAGTATCTCTCTTTGCATCTCCTTTGTCTGCCTTCTGAACCTTATTGGCAGACAGCGAGACCTTATAGTTGAAAAGATGGCAGACAAAGAGCTTGTTATCAATATAAATACGCAATAAAGAGGAGGTTCCTCAAGGGTCTTTAATAGACAAGAAGATGCTTCCGAAGTCAAGGCAGAAGCATCGTCAATAATATAGACCCTTTTTTTATACAGGGGTTTAAGGTGAGCCTGTTTTATCAGTTCCCTTATAGAATCAACCTTGATAGAGTCTTTTGACTCTAATATAACAAGGTCTGGGTGCATCATCTTTTCAGCCTGCCTGCAAGATGGACATCTATCACATCCACAGTCACTACAATTTAACGCCTTTGCCAGAATTAGAGCTGTTTTTCTCTTGCCAACACCCTCTGGTCCATAGAATATTAAGGGAGGCATGACCTCTCTTTTTATTAAACCTTCAATCTCTAAAATAGCCCTCTCCTGTCCTTGAACCTCATTCCAAAGCATAGAAAATTATCCATCTAAATCTGCCCAAGTGTCAATAAAAGAGTTTATAAATTTTTATTTATAAGAGGGTCAGGGATTCTTGCTTCCATAAAAGCCTTTTTTCGTAAGTAACAACTTTCGCATTCTCCGCAAGGGATTTTTCCTCCAAAATAGCAGGACCAGGTAAGCTCAAATGGAACATTTAATTCTGTTCCTAACCTTATAATCTCACATTTCTTCTTCTCTATCAACGGCCTCTCAATGGATATTGACTCTCCTGTAACCCCAGCTTTTGTGCCAAGGTTTGCTGCCTTAGAAAAAGCAGAGAGGAAGTCATCTCTGCAATCAGGATACCCAGAGAAATCAACAACATTTGCCCCAATAAACAGAGAGGATGAGCCTATAGACTCGCAGTAAGATATACCAATACTCAAGAAGATAAGGTTTCTCGCCGCAACATATGTCTGAGGTATTCCCCTTCCTATATCTTCTATCTTTGCAGCAACAGGCTTCTTTTTATCAATTAAGTTAGAATCTAACCAGGGTAGGTTCAATTTAACTAAGGTGTGTTGTGAGTTGCAGAGTTTTGCTAACCCTTTTGCACTTCGTATCTCTCTAAGATGCCTTTGACCATAGTCAAAGGAGAGAGATTGGCAGGAATAACCTTTGCTTTTGGCAAGATATAGGAGAACTGCTGAATCTAATCCACCAGAGAGAAGAACAACTGCCTTTTTCACCTTCCAAAATCCTTAATCAACCCGGATATATAGCCAGAATCATACTGCTTTCTCTTTTCTAATGTCTCTTTCAGTGCCCTTTCTGCCTCAGTGGTAGCAATTTTAGCCCTTTCTGCCGAGACCTCTTTCTTTGCCTCCATCAGCATCCTTTTTGCCAAAGAAAAACTTTTTTTGGCATACCTCTCTGCTCCTTCTTCCTCAGCCTTTTCTATTATACCTTCTGCCTTTGAAATAAGCTCATAGACAGTATATCTATTCTCTTTTTCTGATTGTTCTTTTATAATTACTGGTTCTACTTTTGAATGCTCTATCTTTGGTTCTACTATCTCTTTCTTTGGTTCTGTTATTGCTTCTTTATCTTCTCTACCCTCTGTCTCCTGCCTTCTTCCTTCTGCCTGACCCCTGATCCCTGATCTATGATCCCTGATCCCTACCTCTTTGCTTGGTGAAACTTCCTCTCTATGTTCTATTCTCCTCTCTAAAGGCTTTTCTAAAACTACCATTTTCATAGAAAGGTTTATAAAGACTGGAGAGGTCTCTCCTTTTTCTATAATAACCTCTCGCTCTTCACCAATCCACCCTTCTTTTTTTGCTAAAAATTTATATCTTCCAGCTTTAAGATTAAGCTTGTCAGGTGTTTGGCCAACTAATTTTCCATCAAGAAGGATGGATGCCTCGATCACAGGCCAGGAGGCAACATAGACCTCAACTTCCTGACAAAACCCTATCCCCACAAAAAGAAGCAAGAAGAGAATCATTTTCATCTTAGAAAAGAAAACCTACCTCAAATCTTTGGTTATTTCCCAACCCATACTCCCTTTCAGAAAGAAAGCTCCAGTTAAACTTCCACATCCTAAAAGTTCCACCTAATCCACAAGCTATATCTCCATCGTCTAACCCTGCCCTGAGAAATATTTTCTCTATAGGTTCTGCCTCCATCCCAATGTGCCACTGCCAATCCTTCTTCTCCCTATTTACCTCCTTCTTCATATTGAGGTCTCCTGCTAAAATTAGCTTTTCATCCCATAGATTTCTTGCTGCACCGAGCCTCAATTCACTTCGAAAAGATTCATCCTTGAGCGAAGAAGCCAGATTACGCATCATCAAACCACAGCTAAAACCTGGACATGGAAAAGAAGTTGCTGTATAAAGGAGACCCAAATCAAGCCCAAACCCACTTCCCTCTTCTATCTTAGAGTTTATTGTCAGCCTTTTGAGATTAACACCCACAGAAACAACAGAGTTGTATGGCTTTGTAGATAAAGAGAGGATATACTCCGACTCTCTTATTTTGCTCTTCGTAACTGGTCTTCCTTCTTCAAGGTTCGCCCATTTATAAAGCCATCCAAAGCCTACGCCACTCTTTTTTCCAAGGGGTTGAACCAGAGCTAACCAGTCAATATATGTTGCCTCTGCGGAGAGCGGATTCGCATGAATGAAAGAGACCTCTGCCGCACCTATCTTGGAAAGCCCTGCTGGATTCCAATAACAGGCAGAGCTGTCATCTGCCACAGCACAGAATGCCCCACCCATTCCTTGTGACCTTGCTCCTACCCCAACATCTATGGATGTTGCAAAAGCCATACTGCTTAAAAAAGAGATAACTATCAGTCTTTTCATCTTATTTAAGTATACTTATTTTTTTATTATAGTCAAGGATAAGAAACTGTAATTTAAGGAGCAGCCATTCATTCATTTGCCGAAGTCCCTCTTTCTTCATTTCAGAGC
This sequence comes from bacterium, assembly GCA_020061965.1. GTDB lineage: Bacteria > UBA9089 > UBA9088 > UBA9088 > JAGUXG01 > JAGUXG01. Next base: position 2,600 of record JAGUXG010000064.1, on the reverse strand, counting down.
ACCTTTTTTTTATAAAGCTAAGCTCTGTCTCATTTAAGTCTTGACCAGATTTAGAAAGGATGAGCCTTAAAGACTCCAAGAGACTGCTTCGCACCCGAAAATTCTCATCTTCTGATGCCTTCATTAAAGGCACGAGTCCTTCTTTTAGTCCTATTGTGCCAAGAACAACTGCTGCTTTTTCTCTTATTTCTGGATTCCGTTCAGAGATAGCCAGTTCAAGAAATGATAGAGACTTTGGGCTTCCTATCCTTCCCAATCCCTCCACTATCCTCTTTTTTACCTCATCGTCTATCTCTCCTCCCCAGGCTGATATGAGCATAGGAACAGCCTTTTCATCCCGTATCTTTCCAATAGTAATAGCCGCAGCCTTTCTCACCTTTGGCTCAGCAGCCTTCAATAGTTCTCCAATTCTTTGAATTGTTTCGTGCCTGGCTATCATAGAAAGCCCATAAGCTGCCATCATCTTGGATTTCCAATCTTTACCCATCAATACATCTATTAAGTATCCTATGCCTCTGTCTTCCCCTAATTTACAAAGGACTAATCCTATCATCAGCCTTACCTCTGGATTTTTATCATTAAGCATTTTGACTAAAGGATCTTTTGTCCTCTCTGCCTGTAACTTTCCAAGAAGAAATATAGCTGTCTTCCTCACATCCTTCTCTTTATCTTCCCGGGCTACCTCTAATAAATAGTCAATCACCCTGTCTTCCTTTGTCCTCACAAAGGCTCGTAAGCCTGCTTCTTTCACATACCACGCCTGTTTTTCAAACTCCGAGCAAAGCTCAGCAAAAAGACCTTCTCCACCAATCTTTCCTAATGAGTATGCCGCACAAATCCTTACCACCATATCTTTATCTTGTAAGGTTCGGATAAGTGGTTTTATTGCTCTTACATCACCAATCTTTCCGAGAGTAGATGCGGCTATCCTCCGTATCTTTGTCTTGGCATGCCTCAAAGCAATAATAAGCGTTTCAATAGTCTTCTTATTGGACATTTTAGCCAAAACCCTTATTGCTTCCTCTTGCAGTTCAATATCAGTTTGAGAAAATGCCTTTATCAAGAAATCAGAGGCATCTTTGTTGGTCAATCTCTCGATAATAGGAGCCAAAAGCACCCTCTTTTTCCAATCTTGTTTTGTAAATAAGGCAGAGACCGCTCCCAGGGCGGATTTAGGTTTTGTCCTGGCAATAACAGAAATAGCGGAAAGTTGAATGCGTCTATTTGCATCTTCTAATGCACTAAGAAGGCTTTCTACTGCCTTTTCATTTTCTATCTCTCCCAATATCTTTATTGCCTCTATCTTTTCTCTATCCGTACCTTTATCTTTTGCCTCAATATTGACCATCACTATCTCTTTTTCCACATCTAAGATAGCTTTCATAAAGTCTGAAGTTTCAAATCCTCTGCGTATCAATAAATTATTTATTGCACACAGAAGCAATCCACCTTTAGCTATTCCTATCTCAAAAAGGGTCTTTGGGTCCATCTCCTTTTCCCTGATAATTTCAGCTATAATATCATTATCAAATCTTTTTATTATTTCGGCAAACCCTTCTCCACCTTTTTTTATAAGGAGTATAGCTATCCCTTTCTTTATCTTTCTGTCTCTTTCTATATTGAGGATGCCATATAGAAGCTGGTATAGGGATCTATTTTTAATTAAAACATTGAGCAATATCTCCTTTGCCTTTCTCTCAAGATTTTTATACTCTGAGAGGACAGTACCTGGCACCCTTCGCTCTATCCTTAAACTATCCTCAATCCGCTCTATCAGAAGGAAAAAGATACATCTTTTGCTCTCATTGGTTGGAAGCCACCCTTGTTTTATAAGTAGTTTTTGAAGAATAAGACAGGGTTTCTTAAAATAACTACTGAAGATAAGGTCTTTCAGACTATCTTCACTAATAGTGGAGAGTACTCTTTGGGCTTCATTTAAGAAGAGATCGTTAGATGAAGAAAGAAGCTCAATCAGATGTGGTACCTCATCTTCATCTGGCGGGATACATCTTGCGGTCTGGCCTGTGGAGATATAAAATTTTATCTTCTCTCCTTTATTTTGAGGCGAAAAATTCTTGCGGGTGATTATCTCCCAGACCTTCTTATCCCTATTCTCAAGATAGATAGAGCATAGGCTATCAATCGCCTTTTCATCCCTCAGAAGAGATAACCCAAGGTAAGCCTGTTTTTTTACGTCTGCTTCTTCATCGTTCAGGGCTGAGATCAGGTGTGGCACAACCTCGGCTGTTCCAATCTTAGAAAGCTCAACAACAGCTTTCTTCCTTCTCCCTTTTCCCAAGAGGAGTGATTTGTCTTTTAGGTGGTGAATAAGTTGGTCTATCTGAGGCATTATTAATATTTAGATTGCCGATTTTCGATTGTTAATTTCTGATCTATTTATTCCTTAAATCTAAAATCGAGGCATGTGTTTAGCTTCCATTTTGTAAAATAACCAATAACCAAGATACAAAGATACAAACAAATCTCAATATCCAATAACTAAACATAATCATATTCTCTAACCTTTTTGTTTGGTTATTGAAATTTGGTTATTGGTCATTGTTTGGTTATTGTTTCTTGTATCTTGGTTATTTTTCAAG
>JAGUXG010000012.1 GCA_020061965.1 bacterium | reverse complement strand
ATCTTCAGCCTCTGTCAAGGTCTCAGCCATTCCAAGGCTGACCCTGACTAAGGTAGCCCCTTCAGCCATAACCCCAGGTGCAACCCTAACCTATACCCTGAGCTACTCAGTCTTACGAAAAGGGATAAAGGGTGCTGAGATTATAGATAGGATTCCAGATAATGTCTCTTACCTGAGTAATCAAGGAGCAGGGATGACTTATTATGGAACAGATGGAGTAAGTTGGCATAGATATGAAACATCGCCTGTTAGATACATCAAGTGGTATCTGGGAGACCTGGCTAATAACGCATCTGGTTCTGTCTCTCTTATCACCAAGGTAAAATCAGAGCTTTCGGATGGGACAATCATTAAGAATACAGGCACAATGACAGATGTTGATAAAGACATAGCTACTTCCACTTGGGAGACAAAGGTCTCTTCAAAGCCTGTTCTATCTTTGACAAAATCAGTAGGTATAGGGACTGTGAGTTCAGGTGGGACAATTACCTACACATTATCATGGAGAAATGCTTGTGCAGAGGCAAATAATGTTGAGATAATAGACCAAATCCCGACAGATACAACCTATCTTTCTGCAGAGCCAAAAGGTTCTGTCACTTATTCTCACGATGGTGGAATAATTTATGACAACAACCCATACTACAGTCCAATAACCCATATTAGATGGAAACTTGGCAATGTATCAGCTACATCTTCTGGCATCTGCACCTTGACCATAAAAACAAATGATGATCTATCTGATGGTACGGTAATTACAAACTCAGCCAGAATACTTGCAGAAGGGGTTTCTGATGTGGCCTCAAACCAAGTAGTTGTTGTTGTGAAGACATTACCAGCTATCACATTTGCCAAGTCAGTTGTTATTGGATCTAACTATGTCCAGCCAGGAGCAACTTTAACCTATACACTATCATACCATATCTCAAAAAATCTTGTGACAGATGCGGTTATAATAGACAGCCTGCCTGGTTCTGTATCTTACATTCTAAACTCTGCTTATGGAACAGGCGCAACTATTGAGTATAGTCAGAATGGGATATACTGGTTCAGCCATCAGATTCTATCTCCAAGACAGATACGGTGGAGATTTCCCAATTTGCCAAAGGACTCCTCAGGAAATGTAGGGTTTTCTGTTACAGTTGACAGCAAGGTACAGAATGAGTCAACGATTATTAATGTGGCAACCATTACAACAAAAGAAGGAGCAGGAGGAACAGCAAGTGTTCCAGTCCAGGTATCTTCTAAACCAATCCTTGAGATTAAAAAGATACTTATGTCGCCTATTGCTGATATAAGACCAAGAGGAACATTAAGCTATACTATCAGCTACAATACAAATGCAAATAAGGCAACACAGGTTGAAATACTTGATACACTGCCAACTATGACAACAACCCATATTGATGACAAGGCAATACCAGATGTCTCTCTCAAACTCTATAGTAAGGATGGTGTAAGTTGGATGGTTAATCCACCACCAGGGGTTGCTTATATTAAATGGATAATACAAAATCTGCCACAAGTAACTCAACAGACAATAACCTTAAATTTGAAGATAAATGAAAGGATTGATGATGGAACGATTATTACTAATAAGGTGAGTATGAAGTGTGCAGAGGTGCAAGAATCTATTACAAGTTCTGTTTCGGCTTATATCATTTCAACACCAAGTTTTTACGGTACAATAACAAAATCAAAGCCTGTAGGCTCGGTCTCTGCAGGGTGGTTTGTGAAATACGATATCTTCTATGAGAATAGAGGCAATGCAACTGCTTATGATGCGAAGGTTGTGGTAAATGAAGGTGATTACTTAGGGAGTATCACGCCGTCTGAAGGAGGGACTATAACCAACTCAATCACCTGGAATGTAGGCACATTAACCTTTGGTAAGAGTGGCACTGTCAGTTTCACTGCTATGGTGAAGGAGTCTGTATCTTTTGGAGAAAGGATAGAGGTTAAGGCTACCATTGGAAACAAAGATACATCTACAACAGTCTCTATCTCAAATCCAATCACCACACCCTATAATTCTACCTCTAATGAATGGCCTATGACAGGCTTTGACCTTTCCAATTCAGGTTATAACCCCAGTGAGTTCTTTGCCTCTTACAACTTGGGTCATATCTGGCGTTCTGATAAGCTTGGTGGGAAGCTATATCCGCCTGTGGTAGGCAACCAAAAGCTCTATGTCGCTGCTATGGGCAAGGGTCTTTTGAGGTATGATGGACTAAATGGAGGAACCATTGCGACAATAACCACAGCAAATATCTCTTCCGCACCTTCCCTTGTTGGGTATAGAGCCTATTTTGGAGATGAGTATGGCAAGGTCTATGGCTATAACGGCACAATTAAGTTGTGGGAGAAGCAGATTGGAAGCTCTCCTATTCTGTCACCGGCTGTATCTTCTGGCATAGTCTATTTTGTCTTAGGTAATGAAGAGAAGATATATGCCTTGAGCGCAGAGGATGGAGAGATATTATGGGTATATAATGATATAGAAGGTAATCTTTATTCTTCTCCGGCTATATCTGGCAACTCTCTCTATTTAGGGGATGATGCTGGAAATGTCTATGCTATTGACAAGTTTACTGGGAGTCTTAAGTGGAAATATAAGCTCCCTGCTGGTGCCAGACTTTATTCAGCTTTAATGGTGGATAGAGGGGTAGTCTATGCTGGTTCTCGTGATGGAAAGCTATACAGGATAAATAGCACAGGGACAGGTGCGACACATTCTATAGTCATAGATGTCCAGTCTCCTATAAATCCAACCCCGGCTATCTTCAATAATACCATTTACTTTGGGGTAGATAACGGCAGGGTCTATGGCATTGATATTATGGGCACAGCAAGCCGAGAGTTGTGGAGCTTTCCTACGGGCGGTCCAATCAAGGGTCAGGTAGCTATTGCTGATAATCTTGTCTTTGTCGCTTCTGCTGATGGCTATATCTATGGCTTGAATGCTATAAATGGAGGCAAGGAGTGGAGCTATAATATCGGAAAGAGCCAGAGCAGTCCAGCCATTGCTAATGGAAGGGTATATATTGCCTCAGAGGATAGGGTCTGGATATTCGGGCCATCTTCAAACCTTACTATTACTATGGAGAATAATCCGAGGGAGCAGTCTCCTGTGGCACCCAATGGAACAATAGGCTACACTATTTGCTATGAGAATATAGGTGAAGAGAATGCAACTGATGTGAAGGTGGTAGCCTATCTTGATAGTAAACTCAGTGTTGTGGATGCAGGGGGAGGGGTCGTATCTTTAGGAACTATCAGTTGGAATATTGGCAGCGTCTATTCAGGGGAGAAGAAGTATCTTAGTTTCTCCTCCAAAGTTACAGGTGCAGGAAGCGGTGCGACAATAACTTGCTCTGCCACGATAGAGAGCAAGGAGGCTCCGTCTGTTAAGAGTAATGAGACAAGGAATATAGTCGGTTATGATGCAAACCTCTATTGCCTTGTTAATGTTGACAAGGCTACTATAGGTTGTGGCGAGACCTTGGAATTTACCTGCTCTTATGAGAATACAGGCGATGTCTCTGCTTATGATGTCCGTATCAAGGCAAGTTATCCTGCAAACACTAACTATGAGAAGAATTCCACTTGGAAAGACGGTTCACCGCTTACTGATATAAATGGGGAGTCTCCTTTATTTTCTGGTCTCCTTGTTGGCGAAGTGAAAGCAAAGGCAAAGGGCAATATTAAATTCAAGACAAAGGTCAATCTTTCTACATTAAATGGCACACAGATTCAAAGCTGGGCTACCTTTACCTATCGCTCTTATTATGGTATTTGGGGAACAACAACGAGATTTGCAATATCAACCGTGATAGCACCGCAGCTTCTGGCAACTGAGACGGTTACATCACCTACTATGAGGCTTCAGGGTAGGGCAAGACCAGGGGATATTGTTGGCTATACTATTAACTATGAAAATAAGGGGAGTGCCCCTGTAAGCAATCTGATAATTAAAGATGTGCTTAATTCTAACTTAATGGTTGATACATCAACCATTTCAAATGGTGGTATCTATGATAAAATCTTCCATAATATCTCGTGGAGTCTCGGCAACTTAGGAACAGGGACAAAGGGTAGTATAACCTTCTCGGCTAAGGTGGCCTCTCCTCTTGCAAATGGTACGATTATTGCCAATCAGGCTTATATAGAGAGCAATGAGGTTTTGCAGAAGCAGATTCTTTGTGCTACCCTGACCATAGATAGTGGTCCAAACCTCAGCAATTCAACTAAGGATGTCTCTCCTAATACAGATGTAGGCTATGGTGCATACCTCCTTTGGACGATAAGGGTCAAGAATGATGGCGATACTTGGGCAGATAGTGTTGTCATCAGGGATGCACTTCCATTCGGACTTTCTGTTGATACAGCAAGGAGTGCAAAGGAGATAGATGTCAATATCAATAATGCTGATGGCTGGTCGCAGTTTGATAATGGTGTTGTTAATGGCTGGATAAAGATAAAGACAAACTTTGGGGAATACACATCAAAGCCAATAAATAACCCCAATTACCCGACGATAAATGCTTTACTTAATGAAATAAACAAATCTTCGGCCAAGGTGAATATTACGTACATCGACAAGAGATTTGAGCTGAAGGTTTCAGGCGGATATATCAAAGAGCTTTTAGAGGGTGGAACCAATCCTTTCTTTACTGCCTCTTATATTCCGAAGGGTGTATACTGCACAGGCGATACCTTCAGCAATAACATAATTGTCTGGAATATCGGAAGTATTCCGTCTCTTGGAAGTAGGGATATTACCCTTGGTGGCCAGGTGCTAACTGATACTGGAGAGATTATAAACTATGCTACCATCACTACAAAAGGCTTAGAGACAGTGACAGTTGCTTCTATTCCAATAGGGGTTATGGGCACAACACCTGTTCTCTCTGGTCTGCCGGTTGAAGACGCAGATGAAGGTTCAGTAGAGGATGAGATTTCAGGGGACGCAGATGCAGATACTGATGGCAATTACAGGGTCTGGCTTCCGAGGGCAGATGGAATCCTTTATTATGAGATACAGGAGAGGGTAGGGACAGGCACATGGAATACCCTGAGCAATACCATCAGTCCATCTGATGAGTGGTATAGTATTTCAGGAAGGACAAATGGGCTATACTACTATAGGGTGAGGTCAAAGAATATAGCTGGTTGGGGAGGTTATAAGACTTCTGATGGCATAAGGGTGGTTGATTTTTATAAGGTTGTTGAACCAAATAAGGATTATGTAGTTGGGAGTTCTACTTTTTCCGTGGCGATTCCAAAGGAAGCATTTTCTGGTTCTGTAACCTTCACTTACGAAAATAAGATGACGGTAGAGACAAGACAAGCTATGCCACCAATCCGACACATCCTCTCGGGTTCTATCTATGAGATATTGGCTTTAACCCCAAGCGGCATTCCCACACAGCCTGCAAAAGAATTGGTGCTCATTTTGCCTTATAATGACCCAGACCCAAAAAATGAAGAAGATGACCTTTCCTATAGAATTTATCAGCTTACCCAAGATGGCTGGAGATTGGTAGAGGGTCCACAGATAACATATCCAGCCCAGGATAGGGTTGAATGCAGAATCTCCCATCTTTCTATCTATGCTGTTGGAAACCCAGTTGGATTGGAACTGGGTGGCGTGATTGTGAGACCAAACCCATTTAAGTCCAATAAGCATACCACCATAAAGTTTGAGAATCTGAATGGATGTGTCAAGATCTCCATCTTCAATCTATCAGGGGAGCTTGTCTTTAAGAAGGAAGATGTCTTTGGTACGCAATGGACATGGGACCTAAAGAATAATTCTGGTGAAATGGTTGCTTCTGGTGTATATTTTGCTGTGATTGAGGATAGAACAGGCGATAAAATTGTCAGGAGGTTTGCTGTTATTAAATAAAGGAATTTTTTAGCCACGGATAAACACGGATAAATCTTTAATCTAAAGAAAATCTGTGGCAAAGAAAATAATGGGTGATGACCAAAGAGGAGAAGGTTAATTACTGGATTGAAGTCGCAGAAAAGGATTGGAGAGTGATGGAGCATCTTTTTGAGAAAGGTGATTATCCTTATGCCCTATTTTTTGGACATCTGACCATAGAAAAACTCTTAAAAAAGATTAAGGAGATAAAAGGATGGCTGTTAAAACAGCTTCAATTATAGAGGTGGTAAAACGGTATATTGAAGAACTTGAAAATATTTTTTTGTTTTACAAAAAATATTATGAGGTGTGAAATGAAGAGATTATTGATATTAGCCTTGATTTTGGCTTTTCCAATATGGGCAGATACTTCAAAGGGTGTCTGTGGGGCACAGTTTCTAAAGATTGACCCTGTGGCAAGGGCAGCCTCTATGGGTGGAGCTTTTTCTGCTCTGGCAGATGATGCCTCTGCTTGCTACTATAACCCTGCAGGTCTTTCCCAATTAAGAATGGCTGAGGCTATAACCTGTGGAGGCTTATGGATTGATGAGATAAGGTATGGATTTATTGGCTATTCTGCACCCATCAATAAGGATAATGCCTTAGGTGCATCTGCTTTATACCTTCAAACACCAAAGATTTTCGGCTATGATGATAGCAGTCCACCAAAGAAGATAGAGGATTTTGATGCTAAGGATCTATCAGTCAGCTTCAGCTATAGTCAAAGGTTTTCGCCAAGGAACTACTTTGGCTTATCTGCTAAATGGGTAAGTCAGCAGATAGAAAAGGACAAGACCTACAACTTTGCCATTGATGTCGGCGAGATTTATAAGCCACCAATGGTAGATGGGCTTTCTTTGGCTATAGTGGTTGCCAATATAGGTCCAAAGATAAAGTTTATCCGAGAAGAAGATAAGATGCCTATTACATTGAAACTCGGTGCAGTTTATAGGTTGATGAATGAAGATGCCAAGCTTCTTTTGGACTTAGTGAAACCAATGGATAACGATTGGAGAATTTCTCTTGGCACAGAGTGGCAGATAAACAGAAACTTAACCCTCCGTGGAGGTTACAACTCTCAAGTCTTCTCTGACCTTGGCATTGGCGTCAGCCTTGGTGTGGGTCTAAAAATAAATACCTTCCAGATTGACTATGCCTATGTTCCCTACAATGAACTTGGCGACACCTCTCGCCTCTCCTTTGCCACTCATTTTGGGCAGTAAAGGCAATTTTACAACCCAGCCAAAGTTTATCGTCTCCTATTCTTGAGTCTACATATAACCATTGCAGACATTACACTCATCAGAGGGAGTGCTGGCAAGTGAAATCTTGGTGCTGTAACTGGACCGGGCAGAACCAGATAATAGTAGACGAATGCCAAGAATAAGAAGAAGAGGGACCACTTTTTTTGAATAATCCATAGACATAATTGAATTGCACAACCAAGATATGTAATAAAGACAACAAAAAGAAGGGGCAAAACAAGAAATAGAAGCCATATCTTATCTCCGAAATAGTGTTTTGTTGCAGGGATTATGCCTTTGCGCGTAAGAATATCAACAGTACCCCTTCCTTCCTGCGTAAAATTTAATAATTCAAAGAAGGTTGCTACATCAGGCAACAAGAGATATACCGGAAAGAGATGGAGCTTAATATAGGTGAAAGGATGTTTACGAATAACCTCTATTGTCTCCTCTAACATATATTGAATGCGAGCATCCTCATCTGGATACCTTTCAGGATGAGTAGTAAATTCCTTCTCTGCCTCTGCTATGCGTCTCTTTTTTATACTTTCCGTAGACTCGCCAGTCACCTTAGAGAGCAATGCTGCATAATAATAATGTATGGTGTCAGCAGAAACATTGGTCTCTAAACGAAAGCCAGCTCCAACTGACTGATTTCTCAACATCCATGGTAAAAGCAAACAGATTGATATAATAATACAACCTGCAATTCCAGTCAGTCGTTTGGCAAAGGTTATGCGAGTAAATATCAACACCAAAAATGCACAAGGGATTATCCATAGCAAACTTACAGGTCGGATTAGAGTAGCAATTCCATATAGGACAGTCGCAAACCAAAGGTCATAAAGCTTCCCTTTGAAGTAAAATCTTGCGAAAAAATAAAGTTGCCAGGCAGAAAAGAATACAAATATGGTGTCTGATAAGTAAAGTGGAGAGATGGCAATGCTGGTGATGTTAAGGCAAAAGAGGGTTGCCGCAATAAAACCTACCATTGCTCCTCCTAAAAGCCTTCCTGTATAAAAGATTGACAAACAGGTGAGGGAACTGAGAAGACAGAAGACTATTACTGGAAATCTCACCTCTTTGCTGATAGCAAATAACCCTGCAAGAAATGCTGGAAATCCAGGAGCACGTGTAGTAGCAGATTTTTCACAGTCTGGCGATACATTATATCTTCCTGTAGCTAAAAGTGCCAGTGCTGGCTGAATATAACCTCCAGAATCTGGACGAAAGAAAAATCTTTCGGGCTTATTAGAAACCAACCCTGGAAAGGCTATAAGTAACCGTATAAAGAGACTAAAAAATATTATTAAATAAAGGAGTTTCTGTTCTTTCATTTTTTGTAACTACTCACCCAATATATCTTTCATATCGTATACACTTAATACCATAGGTTCTGATAATATTGCTTTTCTTGCCTTGGAATCAAAGCTATCGTAAAGAAAGACTGTAGTAGTATGAGGGGTCTTAAATACAGGTGTTGCCAAATTAACCATTTTAGCAAAAGCGGTCTCATAGGAAGCCGATCCAATAAAAAGATGCTTGTCTTGATCCAATAATAGATAGTTGAATCCTTGGTGGTAAAGCTCTCTTAT
>JAGUXG010000143.1 GCA_020061965.1 bacterium | reverse complement strand
ATGAGTGCAGAATGGACAGCTTATAGGGTGACCAAAAGGCTCTTTTTAGTCTCAAAATTACTACAAGCTACTATTTCAGGGGATGCCTTTCGACAAAAAGATTGATTTTAGTAAGAAATTCTGGTATCATTGGCTTTATTATGATTGATTTTTTAAGGGGAAAGCTTATCTCAAAGTCGCCAACCTACATTGTTATTGAGACAGGAGGGATAGGATGGGGTCTTATCATCTCTCTTAATACCTACCGAATTTTAGGAAAGGAAGGCCAAGATGCTTTTATATTCACCTCTCTCATAGTCAGTCAGGATAATATCAGGCTGTTTGGATTTGCTACTTGTGAGGAGAGGGAGCTGTTTTTAGAGCTTATAACTATTCCAGGAATTGGACCAAAGATAGCTCTGCGGATCCTTTCTGAAAAACCTCCAGAGGAACTTAAAAAGAATATTGCCCAGCAGGATGTAAATTCCCTCTATTCTGTAAAAGGGATTGGAAAAAAGACAGCAGAAAGGCTTATTCTGGAGCTTTCTGGAAGGTTGGTTGTGGTAAAAGATACAAGTGTTTCTGAAGAGGCAATCTCTGCCCTCATCTCATTAGGGTATAAAAGGAAGGAAGCAGAGACTGCTGTGAAAAAGGCAATATCTATAGTTGGTTCAAAAGATTTGGAAGAGGTGGTCAAAAAGGCACTTACATTATAATTATCGTAATAATTATCGCACCCAAATAGATCAGCCCTGACAAAAATTAAGCTAAAAGGGTTCAAGGAGGAGAGGTATCAAGGATGAGATGAGATCAACAAGATCCATCACTTAAACCCTTGAATCCTTGGAATCCTTTATAAAGAATTCCATCTTTTTATCACATATTTTTGTAAACAAGCTTAATTGGGCAAAAATAGGACATCTCTATTTGTTGACAACAAATTTATAAATATTCCTTGATTTGATAGTAAGTTTCCCGATATAATGAAGCTATGAGTATTACCATATCTTTGAGAGTTCCAGATGGGATTGTTCTTGCTGCAGATAGTTTGGCGGTAGTTAAGGCCATTCCTGTTCCGCAAGAGGATTTTGTCGCCTGCCCTGAATGCACAGGAAGGATTCCATATTCAAGGCTTCTTACCCCTTCGCCAACAACATTCTCTGCCTCATCTACAGCCAATAAACTCTTTTGCTTAAAGCAGAGGATAGGCGTTGCCTGCTTTGGTATGGGCTTTTTAACAAAGAGGACAATGGAAGGTCACCTCCTTGAGTTTGAGAAAAAAGGGGAGATAGAGAATTTGAAGATGGCTGAGGTGGTCAAGAGGCTTGAGGCATATTTCAGAAGGGAGCTTACCTGTGAGATTGTTGATCTTCTCCAAATTCCAGAAGGCGAGTATCCATTGGGTTTGCAGATTGCCGGATATGACAGCGATGACCTACGGATGGGAAAGACATATACCCTGAAGATTGGCAGGGAGTCTGTGATTGAGGCTGTCCATGAGGGTGGTTTTGGCTGCACCTTTGGAGGAGATGGAAGGGTGATTCTCAGGCTCTGGACAGAGGATATTCGCTCGCCTATGCCTATGCCAAACTATCAACTGCTATCCCTTCAGGATGCCATAGAATATGCTTCCTTTCTGGTCAAGATGACGATTGATGCCCAGAGGTTTGCTCCTATGCAGATCACCTGCGGAGGAGAGATTGATGTGGCTGTCATCACCCCGAACTCAGGCTTTCAGTGGATCAAGAGAAAGGAGCTTAAACTTTAATGTTCATTGTCTTTGAAGGTGGAGAAGGGGCAGGAAAGAGCACAGCAATAGAGAGTGTTGCTGAGGAGCTTAGAAAAAGAGGGTATAGTATTGTTGTTACCAGAGAGCCTGGTGGAGGCTTAGGCAAAGAGATAGATGAGCTTATTAAGAAAAACTTGAACATCACCCCTCTTCCAGAACTCTTTTTGTTTATGGCAGAAAGGGCAGCCCACATAGAAAATGTTATAGAACCAGCCTTAAGAGAAGGAAAGATTGTCTTATGCGACAGATTCTACCATTCAACCCTTGCTTATCAAGGCTATGGTCGGGGAATCCCTCTGGAGTTGATAGAAAAAGTTGACGAAATAGCCAGACAAGGCCTTCTTCCTGATGTCGTCTTCCTTCTTGACCTTCCAGAAGAAATTGGGCTTCTTAGAACAGAGAGGGCTGATAGAATAGAAAAAGAGTCCATGGTTTTCCATAAAAGGGTGAGAGAAGGATATCTCAGATTTGCAGAAGATGACCCAAGCATTAGAAAGATAGATGCTACAAAGCCCAGAGAGGAGGTTTTGCAAGATATTCTAAAGGTACTTCTTCTAATGGTAAGCGTTCAGCAGTCAGTATAGGTCTTATAAGACCTATAAAATTTGAAAGCTGAAGGTTTATACCAAGAAGAAATCTTACTTTGCAAAAATTTTGTTCTTAAAAGGATGAGAGGCGTCGAGGGGTCGAGTGAAAGCTAAATCATTAAATCCTTGAACCTTTGAATCCTTGGAATCCTTATAAAAAGATCAAATGCTATGAAGGACTACGCTAACGGACGACTAATATTTTTGTAGGCAAAGAACAAGATGAGTTGTCAAAGCATAATATTTCCGTTTACGGCTATTGTGGGTCAGGAGCGGATGAAGAAAGGGTTGGTGTTGAATGCCATCAATCCTGGGCTGTCCGGGGTGCTTATTCGAGGAGAAAAAGGGACTGCTAAATCAACCGCAGCCAGGGCATTGGCAAACCTCCTGCCAGAGATTGATGTGGTTGCTAACTGCCCTTTTAGCTGTCATCCACAGCGTGAGGAGTTGATGTGTGAGGAGTGCCGCCATCGGAAGGTTCAGGGTGAGATCCTGCCTATAATCAAGAGGAAGATGCGGGTAGTCAATCTACCGGTCGGAGCAACCGAGGATAGGGTGGTTGGAACACTTGACATCGAACATGCCTTAAAGACCGGAGAGAAGAAGTTTGAGCCAGGGGTTTTAGCCGATGCCCATCGGGCGATACTCTATGTAGATGAAGTGAATCTCCTTGATGATCACATCGTTGATCTCCTCCTTGACTCAGCGGCCATGGGTGTCAATACCATTGAACGGGAGGGTGTCTCCTTTTCCCATCCGGCCCACTTTATCCTGATTGGCACCATGAATCCAGAAGAGGGAGAGCTCAGACCACAATTGCTTGATAGATTTGGACTTTGTGTCAATATTGAGGGGATCGATGACACCAAGGAAAGAGTAGAGGTTATCAAAAGGAGGCAAGATTTTGAGGAAAATCAAGTCCGATTTGTGGCTAAATGGAATGAGGAAGAAAAGGCTTTAAGGGAGTTGATTATTAAAGCCCAGGGACTTCTTAAGGATGTAGTTCTGACTGATGATATGTTAGAGCTGATTGCCAAGATAGCAATAGATATGGAGGTAGATGGTCACCGAGCGGACATATTTATGATGAAGACATCCCGGACAATTGCTGCCTATCACGAACGGAGGCAGGTGACAGAAGAGGATGTCCGGGAAGCAGCAGAGCTCGTTCTGCCACATCGGATGCGAAGAAAGCCTTTTCAGGATAGGCAAATGGAGCAAGAGCAACTTGAGCAGACTATCCAGAAGCATAAAAAGCAGACCCAAGACCCAAGACCCCAGACCCCAGAGAAAAAAGAAGAAAAAGAAGGAGAACAAGAACAAAAAGAGAAACCTAATGCCCAATCAGAGACAATCTTTAACCCAGGCAGTCCCTTTCGGGTAAAAAATCTGAACATAGCCAAAGAGAAGATGCCAAAAGATGGTGCAGGCAGAAGGAGCAAAACTACCTCTACTGACAAAAGGGGTAGATATACCAAAAGCACATTACCAGAGGGAAGACCCAATGATATAGCCTTTGACGCCACATTTCGGGCAGCCGCACCTTACCAATTAGAGAGAAAAGGGCTGAGGGCTCAAAAGCTCCTTATTGAGCCCCAGGATATTCGAGAGAAGGTAAGGGATAAAAAGGTGAGCAATCTGGTGCTCTTTGTGGTTGATTCCTCTGGTTCTATGGCTGCAAATAGAAGGATGGAGGCTGCCAAGGGCGTAATACTCTCTTTGCTGGTTGACTCCTATGAGAAGAGGGATAGGGTAGGGATGATTGCCTTTAAGCAAGACAAGGCAGAGGTCTTGCTTTCGCCTACCAACAGCGTAGAATTAGCCTCAGCAAGACTTGAGGAACTGCCTACCGGAGGCAAGACTCCTCTTTCTTCAGGTCTGCAATTGGCGCTTGAAACCATTAAGCGAGAATTAAGAAAGAACGAACGATTGGCTACACTTTTAGTGCTGATAACAGATGGCAGGGCAAATGTTAGTATCCAAAAGAATGGTAAGCCCTTTGAAGAGGCAAAGACAATTGCTCATCAGATAAAAGAATTGAAGGTAAAATCTATTGTCATTGATACAGAAAGAGGGTTTGTTCGCTTAGGAAGATTACCAGAGCTTTCAGAGGCCTTAGGTGGAAGATATTATCCTTTGGAAGATATAAAGGCTGAGACTATCTCCAATTTGGTAAAGGAGGCTATAATATAAATTTCCCTTGATTTGAGCAATTTTATATGATATGATTTCATCAGATAGAAAATTGATAGGAGGAAATAAATATGGCTGTTACGGTATCTGAATATGAGAAGGTGTTTATTCAAGAATTGAGGGATATGCCGAAAGAATACCTCCCAAACCTGTTGGAGATTGTGCATATATTCAAGGAAAGCGTCCATTTGAGGCCTGCAAAGGAGAGTTTCAGACAAGGGTGGAGAGAGGCAAAAAAGGGCCAGATATATCCTGTATCTGAACTCTGGGAAGGAATCAGTGCCGAATGAACCGAAAGCAACAGAAGATTCAGATTGGATTTACACCGGAATTCAAGCGTAGCCTAAGAATGTTGGCTAAAAGGTATCGTCATATTCGATCAGATATTGAGCCCATTATTGACCAATTGCAGAAAGGTATTGCTGTTGGCGACCAAATTCCTGAAGTTGGATACCCAATCTTTAAGGTAAGGGCTATAAATAGGGATATTCAAAAGGGTAAGCGGTCAGGTTATCGCCTGATTTATTATCGTAAGACAAAAACAGATATTATTCTGGTTACGATTTACTCTAAACTCGATCAGGCTGATATTTCTCCAAAGGAGATTAGAAACATCATTCGAGAATTTGAAAGATAAAACCAATTTCAAGGAGAGTAAGAACCATTGATGGAGTCAAAACTTATCTTTATCAAAATCTGTGGAATTTGTATAATCTGACGAAAGTTATTATCATTTTTAATTTTTTAT
>JAGUXG010000141.1 GCA_020061965.1 bacterium | reverse complement strand
ATCTTCAAATTCCTATTTTTCGCATAAAAAATGGAGAAAAATTTAAGATGAAAGGTTTAATTTAGAGCAAAAAGATAATCTTGCATCAAGGGTAGAGAAGAAGGAGAAAAATGGAGAAATGGAGAGAAGAAGAAAGGGTGAAGTTGGAAAGCGATTAAGATTTTTTGGTTCTTCTCCAATATCTTTATCAAAGGAGGTAAAAGATGGGAATGTGGGTTGGAAGAGGAAGAAAAGCAAGGATATGCTATGGGTTTGAGGAGATAGCCCTCGTTCCAGGCAAAATAACAGTTGACCCAGATGAGGTTGACACAGGGTTTGAGATAGGAGGGTATAGATTTGCCATCCCAATCATTGCTGCGGCTATGGATGGGGCGATGGATGTGAATATGGCCATCTCATTGAGTAAGTTTGGCTCTTTTGGTGTCCTGAATTTAGAAGGAGTTCAAACAAGGTATGAAAATCCAACGAGTATCTGTGAAGAGATCGCTTCTGCTTCTCCATCTGAGGCAACAGCTATCCTTCAGAGAATATATGAAGAGCCGATAAAAGAGGAGTTGATTGGCAAGAGAATACTGGAGATAAAAGATGCAGGTGGTATAGCCTGTGTCTCTTCTATACCACAGAAGGCAGAGAGGTTTGGGAAAATAGCTAAAGAGGCAGGCGTGGATATATTTGTTGTTCAAGCAACTGTTACCACTGTCCAATATATCTCAAAGGGAAACCCCTCTCTTTCCTTTGCTAAGCTGAAGAAAGAGTTGGAAATACCTCTGATTGTTGGAAACTGTGTCACCTACGAGGCTAGTTTAGAGCTTATGGCAGAAGGTATAGACGGACTTCTGGTAGGCGTAGGACCAGGTGCTGCCTGCACAACAAGGGGTGTTTTGGGTGTTGGTGTGCCTCAGGTCACAGCCACAGCAGATTGTGCTGCAGCCAGGGATTACTACTATAAAAAACAGGCCAGATATGTTCCAATAATCACTGATGGTGGAATGAGCGTAGGAGGCGAGATATGCAAAGCCATAGCCTCAGGTGCAGATGCTGTCATGATAGGCTCTGCCTTTACTAAGGCAAAGGAGTCTCCAGGCAAAGGCTTTCATTGGGGCATGGCCACGCCTCATAGAAATCTACCAAGGGGCACAAGGATAAGAACAGGTGTTACAGGGACATTAGAACAGATACTCTATGGCCCTGCCCATTTAGATGATGGCAGCCAGAATCTTGTTGGAGCTTTGCGGACAGCTATGGGTGTATGTGGCGCCCGGAATATCCGCCAGATGCAGGAGACAGAGCTTATCATTGCTCCATCTGTTCAGACAGAGGGAAAGATCTTCCAGCGGGCACAGGGTATCGGCATGGGAAAGGTGTAGTAGAAATATAGGTATTAAAATATAGGACTTATAGGACTTATAGGACCTATAGGACCTATAACTGAATGAAATGAAGCAAAGAGGTAGTTTGGGTATTCTGGCTTTGCTCTTCATCATCATCGGCACAGCCATTATCTTGGAAAATTATTCCTTGATTACAGGCGCCATCAAGCTCTGGCCCCTTCTTCCTCTGACAATTGGTGCGGGTTTTATGATGCTCTTTTTTGAAAGAAGACGTGACCCAGCCATATTATGGATTGGTTCATTCCTTATCCAATTGGCTATACTTTCTTATTGCTTAAACTGCTTCTCCTGGAGTAAACTTTCTGCTTTATGGCCTATATTTCTTGGAATTATAGGTTTGAGTTTTCTGGTCACTCATATCTTTGTCAAGAATGTTATCTTCTTATACCTGTCTATCCTTTTTATCGCTCTATTCTTAACCTTTTATTTTATATTTGCTGTCTCTCTTAAGATGTGGCCAATATCCTTAGTTGTCTTTGGAATAAGTCTGTTAGTTATAAACTTTAATTTAAGGGGAAAAATTAAAAAAAAATCTTCAAATTCCTATTTTTCGCATAAAAAATGGAGAAAAATTTAAGATGCTGTTGTGGAAGAGTATAACATTGTCTGCATTGGACCTTGATATGTTAGAAAACTTATTGTTTGATTAGACAAAAGATCTCCTTGAATGGGTCATGATGTACTATGGATCTCCTCTTATACCAATAAAACCCTTGACAGGCAGAAAGAAAAGAGACTATAATTAAGTCTTTAGCAGGAGGTAAATGATGAAAAAAGTAATAGCTATAGTTTTATTTGGGAGCATAGTCTGCTGGGGGAAGGAAGTCGTTGTTGTCAAAGGAGATACCCTTTGGCACCTCTGCAAAAAGCATTTGGGGAATCCATTAAAATGGCCTGAGATTGCTAGGTTCAATAAGATGAAGAACCCTCATCTTATCTATCCTAAGGATAAGATAATCTTTCCACCACATGAAAAAGAGTTAGACATGATAGGAAGATTGGAACAAGGAGAGGTGATAAACCTCTTTGGGAATGTGCAGATAGGAGGAAAGGTAGCAGTGGTTTCTGACAAGGTCTCCTCTTATGACGAGGTAACCACTGGTCCATGTTCAAAGGTAGAGATTCTATTTGGAAGTGATGGTTTTATCCAACTGATGCCAAATACCCAGATTAAGATGAAGGGTGTCGAGGCTGATAATATGCTCTTGCTCAGGCTGATAAAGGGAAGATGTTCAGTGGCAAAGACAGAGGAGAGAGGCGTCAGGGTGATGACAAACTCAATCTTAGAGACAAGAGGGAATGCCTTAGTGAGCTATTCTCCGCAGGGGATAACAACGGTCTCTATCTTTGAAGGAAAGGGAGTGGTAATGGGAAAGGATAGGAAGATAAAAATCTCTGCCGGCTATGGGAATCTGACAGATTTAGACGGCATTCCACAAGAACCTGTACTTCTGTTAGAATCTCCAGATCTTCTCTTTCCTGAAGATGGAATGATAACTGGAAATATGAAGCCAAAGCTTAGTTGGAGTAAAACTGCTGATGCGTATATTATAGAGGTTGCTAATGACCCATCCTTTATTCCTTTAGTTTTTGAGGATTTTCCAACAGGAGAAGACTTATCCTGGCCATTAAAAGAAGACCTCTATTTCTTTCGGGTGGCTTCTGTTGATAAGAATGGCATTATAGGCAGATTCAGTGAAATGAAAAGGTTTGTTGTAGAAAGAAGGGTTGGTATAAAATGGGAGAATAGACCGCTTTATGTTGAAAAGCCGACACGGATGTATCAAAAAGATGATTGCACTTATATCTCTACTGATTCCATCCTCTATTTTTATCCTGAATATGCTGATAACTCTGTTGGAAAGATACGGCTGAATATTGATGGAAGAGAGGGTTTTTACAAGGAGCCAATTAGATTAAAAGAAGGAGAACATAATCTAATCTATCAAGCCATAGATATGTTGAGTGAAGAAGCAAGCGAGAATTCTCTTTTTATTATTGCTGATGGCACACCACCTTATGGAACACTTGCTGTTTCAGCCCCTATTGAAAATAGTTTTTTGAAGAAGGATGCCACTTTTACCATCACAGGAAAGGATAACTTTTCTGGGGTCTCTCGCATTCAGGTGGGAATAGGAAACGAGGTATTTGCCTACCTGAAGCAGGCTGAGTTTTCTCTCTCTGCAGAGGGAGAGTATCAGATTACATGGAGGATAGAAGACAATGTGGGAAATATATCAAAGGATAAGCTTCTCTCATTTGCATTAGACAAAAATGGACCAGAGATAGAGCTGATAACTAATCCAGAGCTTGCTACCTATAACAAGAACTACATGCTTCCTGATAATGCCACAATTACCCTTGCTGCTTCTGATAAGCCTGCTGGAGTTTCTGCTATCTTTTACCAGATAGACAGTGGTGAATTTTTGAGGTATAACGGTTCTATATCTATCAGGGAGCAGGGGCTTCATATTGTAAAATATAAGGCTATTGACAAGGCAGGAAATGAAACCAAAGAATACTCCTTTTCTGTTTTCATCCAACCCATGATGCATGAATATCACAAATGACCTGCTCTCCCTTGTAGGTCTCAATATGCTCTCTGGGCTTGCAGTAAGAAAAAAACACCTTCTTCTTCAACACTTTAGCTCACCCCAAAAGGCATGGGAGGCAAAGAGAAAGGAATTAGAAAGGGTAGATGGTCTGCAAAGAGATGATGTAGAACTTATCCTTTCTTCCAAAAAGAGACTGGACCCAAAAAAGGAGATAAAAAGGGCAGAGAAAGAGGCAGTAAAGATTGTAACCTTCCAAGACAATAACTATCCTGCTGCACTCTCCATGATTTCCGACCCACCTTTAGTCTTATATGTCCGAGGCGAGATAAAAGAACAAGACAGGCTTTCAGTTGGGATTGTTGGCTCAAGAATGGCTTCAGATTATGGAAGGAGGGTGACTAAAGAATTTGTCTCTGAACTCGGAAGAGCAGGGTTTACCATAGTCTCAGGTCTGGCAAAGGGGATAGATGCTGAGGCACATAGGACAGCCTTGAATGTTTCTGCCAGGACTCTGGCAGTTTTGGGTTGTGGAATAGACATTATCTATCCAACGGAGAACAAAAGATTATTTTCAGAGATTCCATCAATAGGTGCCATAATCTCTGAGTTTCCTTTTGGAACAAACCCATCAAAAGAGAACTTTCCTCAGAGAAACAGGATAATTGCCGGGCTCTCCCTTGGCATTGTTGTCATAGAAGCCGCAGAGAGAAGTGGTGCCCTAATAACAGCTAGATTAGCCATCGAAGAAGGAAGAGAGGTCTTTGCTGTTCCAGGCCCTATCACCTCTTCTTTAAGCTGTGGAACAAATAAGCTGATAAAGGATGGAGCAAAGATTATCTCCTCTTGCTACGAGATAATTGAGGAACTCGGTCCTATGATAGAAAAGGTGATGGAGGAATAAAAAGGATTTAGAGATCAAACAACAGACATTAGACTACAAAAATTAAGATATTTCTTTGCTTCTGCAAAGAAATATTAGTATAATTGATGTGTGAAGGTGAGCGGTATAACCATGATAACAACTCATACCAATGCAGACTTTGATGGCCTTGCCTCTCTAATCTGTGCAGGAAAGCTATATCCCTCGGCTATAAAATGCCTTTCTGGTTCGGTCTGCTCCAATGTGAAGGCCTTTTTGGAAAGATACCCTCAAGGGATCCTAAAGTCCCATAGCGTCAAATTAGAGACCATAGAGCGGCTTATCCTTGTAGATACAAGGGAAAAACATAGGATTGGAAAATTTGGCCAGATTGCGGATAAAATACCCCTTCATATTTATGATCATCATCCCAGCCAACAAGATGACCTATCTGGTGAAAAAGAAGAGATCAGGGAAGAAGGCGCCACCATCACCATATTATTACAAGATTTAAGGAAAAAGGATATTTCCATCACCAAAGAGGAAGCAACCCTGTTTGCCCTTGGTATCTATGAAGATACAGGCAGTCTGCTCTTTCCAACTACCAGACATTCAGACATTGACTGTTTATCCTGGCTACTTAAACATGGAGCAGACCTCTCTATTGTCTCAGAGTATTTAGAGCACAGGCTGACAAAACCTCATCTCCTTCTCCTTTCAGACCTATTAAAATCTAGCAAACTTCACAAAATTAGAGGAATAGATGTGGTCTTTGCTTCTGTTACTACAAAGGAATATATTGAAGATTTAGCCTCTGTTGTCCACCAGCTGATGGATATAGAGAGATATAAAGTGCTATTCTGTTTTATCAAAACCAAGGAGTGCATCCACATCATTGCCAGATCAAGAGCAGAAGAGATAGGTGTTGGGTCTATTTTATCTGACTTTGGTGGAGGAGGCCATCCTCAGGCAGGCTCTGCTACAGTGAAGAATGGTGATCTTACGAGGATTAAGAAAATAGTGTTGGCGAACTTAAAAATAGGTGAGAGAAATCTGTCTTTCCTGATAGAAAAGAGGCTTCCCAAATGGATGAGAGAGATTATCTCTATATCCTCAAGGCTTTGTACAGAAACACGGGTTTATCTTGTAGGAGGTTTTGTCAGAGACTTGATCTTAAACCGTGAAAATTTGGATCTTGATCTAGTAGTTACCGGAGATGGAATTGAGTTTGCTAAAAAGGTCTCTTCTTTTCTACCAAACTCTTGCATAACAAGTCATCATAGGTTCGGCACAGCCCAGATTACCTTAGAAAACAAGGGCAAGATAGATATTGCTGGAGCCAGAAAAGAGGCTTATACAAAGCCTGGAGCACTTCCAGAGGTAAGTCCGGCAAGCCTCAAGAGCGACCTTATGCGTCGTGACTTCACGATAAATACATTGGCTGTCTCTATAAACCATCAGGATTTTGGAAGGCTCATTAATTTTTATGGTGGTACTACCGATATTCAGAATAGAATAGTAAGAATACTCCATCCAAAGAGCTTTTTGGATGACCCAACAAGGATCTTCAGGGCAGTCAGATTCTCCTCAAGGTTTTCCTTTGCCTTAGATGCAGAGACAGAAAAGAGAGCCAGAGATATAACTAAAGAAGGCTTAAAGCATATAAGCTATGAAAGGCTCAGAAATGAGCTTATCCTTATTCTCTCTGATGAATATCCAGAAAATGCACTTAACAGACTTGCAGATTTAGGTGCTTTGGGGTTTATATGGGGTGGTTTGCGACTCCAAAAGAATATATTCTCTAAGATTCACGAAGAACTTTTCCATATAGCTCTATTTTTACCCCAGATAGAGACATGGATCCTCTGGTTTTTGGCTTTAATCTCAAAGCTAAACAAGGATGAAACTACTGAGGTGGTGAAAAGACTCAGATTTTGTTCAAGGGTTAGAAAGAAGGTGCTTGAGGCAAAGAGTTCGTCATCTGAAATCCTCAAATTTTTACAGAGAAAGAAGGTCAAAAATAGCACTGTGTATAAAAGGCTGATAAACCTCTCTGATGAAACCCTGATCTTTATTCTGGCAAAGACAAAGAGCCTTTTGGTAAAAAAGAGGATACACCTCTTCTTTGCCACATTAAGAAAGGAGAAGGTCTATCTTACTGGAGATGACCTTATATCTATGGGTCTTAAGCCTGGTCCTAAATTCAGGGCAGTTTTGAACGAACTCCTCTGCCAACACTTAGATGGAAGGATAAAGACAAAAGAGGATGAGTTAAGGTTTATACAGAAATTATTAAGATATGCAAATGGCTAAGGTGATTGCTGTTTGTGGAAAGGGCGGTGTAGGAAAAACGACAATCTCTGGGCTTATTGTCAGGCTACTTAAGGAAAGAGGGCTCTCTCCTATTCTGGCAGTTGATGCAGACCCAAGCATGAACCTGAATATGACGCTTGGTCTCCATGTTGGAGAGACAGTGGGCAATATCAGGGAAGAGGCTAAGCCAGAAAAGGGGAAAAGACCTCCATCTATGAGCCTGACAGAGTATTTTGAACTGAAGGTCAATCTCTCTTTGCAGGAAGCAGGCTCCTTTGACCTACTTGTTATGGGTCGTCCAGAGGGAAAGGGGTGTTATTGTTCAGCCAATAGCAATCTGAGAGAGAGATTAAAAAAGCTTGTCTCTACCTATAAATATGTGGTGATTGATAATGAGGCAGGGCTTGAGCATATCAGCAGGCAGACAGATGGCAGTGTAGATGTTATGCTCATCGTTTCGGACCCTACCCCAAAGGGACTAATGGCAGCATATAGAGCAGATGAGTTGATTGAAGGGTTGGAGAATGAGGTTAAAAAGAGGTTCCTTGTCATCAATCGCGCCACATCCGAGATACCTTTAACGATGCAAATTCCCTTGGCAGGACACCTCAGGATAGACCCTATCCTTTCAGAATATGAGTTAGTCGGAAGGTCAATCTTTGAACTTCCAAGTGATGCTATAATTTATCAAGACTTACAAGATATATTGAAAAAGATAAATGAAGATTGCAGTCTCTGGTAAAGGTGGCGTAGGAAAGACAACCATAGTTGCCTTATTAGGGTATCTGTATAAAGAAGAGGGCAAAAAGGTCATCCTTGTTGATGCAGATACAAATGGAAATCTTGCCTCTGCTCTGGGATATAGGTCAGCTCAAATTACACCTGTCTCTGAAATGAAGGAGCTGATTGAAGAGAGAGTAGGTTCTGGAGGAATCTTTAAGCTCAACTGCCGTGTGGATGATATTCCAGAAGAGTACAGCCTAAATTTAGAAGGAATGAGGCTACTTGTTATTGGAGGGGTGAAAAGGGGTGGCTCTGGATGTGCTTGCCCTCAGAATACCTTCGTCAGGAATTTGATAGCAAGCCTTATGCTTGAAAAAGATGAGGTCGTAATCTTGGATATGGAAGCAGGAATAGAACATCTGGGAAGGGCTACAGCAAAGGCTGTGGAAGTGATGCTTGTAGTTACCGAGCCAGGAATGAGGAGTATAAATACTGCATTAGAGATTGAGAGATTGGCCAAGGATATTGGCATTGAAATGGTGTTTGTCGTGGGCAACAAGATACGGTCACAAAAAGAGATCTCCTTTATTGAGGATAATATAAGCCTTTCTATTCTTGGATTTATCTCTTATAATGAAGGGTTGATTGAGATAGATATGAAGGGAGAGGCAGTCTTTTCTAATAAGAAGGCTGCAGAGGAGGTATACAAGATCAAAAAAAGATTAGAAATTAAAGATTTTGTTTAGAGGAAAATATTTTCTACTGTTGGTTGGCGTTAAAAGACTTAAGTATACTCAAGGAACACAGGTTTGCTAAGTTTTTTGTTGTAGGTTGTAAGTTGAAGAAGTAGAAGAGATAAGATCCAAACCTACAACTTACAACATCCTAAACTTATAACCTCACTCTCTTTGAAACCTGATTTATTGAGTATAAACTGTCTCCTCTTCTCTTCTAAAATAGCCTGGACAGCTTCTCTAAAATCCTTTTTTACCATATCTGCCATCTTTGAATATTCCCCAATCTTGATCGTCTTTAAACCAAATAGTTTTCCTGCCAGAATATCCTTTTCATCATCTCCAATTATGTAGCTATTTTTCACATCTATCTCTATTCCTTTATTCTTAAAATCCTCTTTTGCCAGCAAAAGCATGCCTTGTTTTGGTTTTCTGCAAGAACAATCATCTGAGATGTCATGCGGACAAAAGTAAATAGCATCTATATCTCCTCCCTGCTCTTTTATCTCTCTTGTCATTTGCTTGTGTATCTGGCTTAATCTCTCTTCAGTGATGATACCCCTTCCAATACATCTTTGATTGGTAACAACAATGGTCAAAAACGCTTCACCACTTAAAATTCTGAAGGCTTCAAATACACCAGGCAAGAAACAAAATTCGCTCCACTGCTCCACATACCTGCCTTCAGGCATCTTCTTGTTTATCACCCCATCCCTATCAATAAAGATAGCTGGCTTTTTAACCACCAAAAATCTCCTTTTCCACAAATTCGCAAATAATATGACCAATCAAGATATGAGCTTCCTGAATTCTGGGTGTATCAGTTGAAGGCACTTTAATTAAATACTTGCATATCGCCTTCATTTTCCCGCCACTTTCTCCTGTCAGACCAACAGTGATCATCTTTGCATTATTTGCAGTCTCAATGGCTTTAATTATATTTATAGAATCTCCAGAAGTGGAGATTCCAATCAAAACATCTCCTTCCCTTCCTTTTGCCCTGACCAATCGTGCATATACTTCATCGTAAGAGTAATCGTTTGCCACAGCCGTTAAATAAGAAGAGTTTACATGCAAGGCTTCAGCAAACAGAGGCTCCCTGTCAAAATAGAACCTTCCAGTAAACTCTGCAGCTAAATGTTGGGCATCTGCAGCGCTTCCACCATTTCCACAGAGCAACACCTTTTTGCCATCTTTAAGTGCAGTCACTATCTCTTCGGAGATTTTCTCAATTGTAGATAAAATCTCTCTATCTTCTAAAATCCTTCTCTTTGCCTCAATGCTGCCTTTTATCGCCTGGGTGATTAAATCTTTGTTCATAAAAACCTTCTTTATTGTAACATTTTGATATAGTAACATCAAGAAAAAAATGATTGTGGACAAAAGGCCTTATTTGGGTTATACTTTTTGACTATTACCAAATACTATGAAGATAGGAATTATTCCAGGAGACGGCGTTGGACCTGAGGTAACAAGAGAGGCAAAAAAATCACTCAAGACTGCTTGCAGAAAGCATAATATCAAGTATAAGATGATAGAATATCCCTGGGGAGGGAATTATTACCTCAAATATAAAGAAGCCTTGCCTAAATCTGGGTTAGATGAATTAAGCGGACTCTCTGCTATTCTGCTGGGTGCAGTTGGTCATCTTGATGTGCCAGCAGGAATACTTGAAAAAGATCTGCTTCTTGCCATAAGGTTTGGACTTGATCAATACATCAACTTAAGACCCATAAAACTCTATCCAGGTGTCTGGACACCCATCAAAGATAAATCCCCAAAGGATATAAACTTTGTCGTTGTCCGCGAGAATACAGAGTGTCTTTATGCAGGTATAGGTGGCGTATTACGAGATGATGTGGCTATCCAGGAGATGGTCTATACCAGAAAGGGAATAGAAAGATGCATAAGATATGCCTTTGAATTAGCCAGAAAGAGAGAAAGAAAGAAGCTCACCTTAGTTGACAAATCAAATGTCCTTACCTTTGGACACGGGCTATGGCAGAGAGTATTCAAAGAGATAGGAGAGGAATATCCTGATGTTGAAAAGGACCACGCCTATGTTGATGCAATGTGTATGTGGATGATAAAGAACCCTGAGTGGTTTGACACAGTTGTAACCTGCAATATGTTTGGGGATATTATCACAGACCTTGGAGCGATGATTCAAGGTGGCATGGGCATAGCCGCAGGCGGCAATATAAACCCTGAAGGTGTCTCAATGTTTGAGCCAATCCATGGCTCTGCTCCCAAACACGCAGGAAAGAATATCATCAACCCTTTTGCAGCCATCCTCTCTACCTCTATGATGCTAGAGCACCTGGGAGAAAAAGAGGCAGCGGATTCAATAGAAAAGGCTGTCATCTCTCTGCTTTCTTCTGGTAAGATACAGGATATGGCCGCAGGAAAGATGGGTCTTTCCACATCCGAGATAGGAGACCTTGTAGCTGATGCGATTTAAGTTATATGAAAAGAAAATAAAAAATTTGCCTCAATTCTGATCTTTTATCTTTGATTTTTGTTTAATTTTTGCAAATGGTTAAGGTATTGCTATTTTTATTGCTGACAGGTTCAGTTTATGCTGAAGAAGGAACAACCACCATTCTTCCTTCAAGCCTTGAGATTATAGGCAAAGACAAGTCAGAGTTTTTCTGGAGGGAGGAGGTTTCTACTGTTTCTCTCACCTTTCCATCCATTCCAAGCCTTCCGAAAAGAAAGATAGAAAGGGCAAAAGAAGATGTAGAGCTTCCTACAAAAAGACCAGAGCTTCCTATAATTCTTGAAGAAAGAAAAGAGGTCTTTAAGAAAGATGCTGCTATTCCTTCTATTATGCTTGGAGTTGGTATAAGAAGCCAGATTATATCCGAGTTCCTTTATGCTAAAGAGAAGGAAGGAAAGTCTCTATCCTTCACCCTTTTCAGGCAAGCAAGGGATGGCTTTGATTGGAACGAAAAAAAGGATTTTTGGCAAATAAGCAACGATAGTGGAAGAATAGTCTTTGGATTGGGAAGGGAAAAACAGAGAATAGTTGGAAAATTAACATTAGAAGGAGAGGATATATTCCTTCCATATCAAGAAAAATTAGAAAAGAGAAGAAGAGAAGGGATTGATCTGAAATATAACTCACAGTCCTTTGCTGACTTAGATATTGAGCTTTTTGCAAACAAGGAGACAAAAGAAGCTATTGCTGACATCACTAATAAAGGTATAGGCACAAAGGTATCCTTTGACATAGGCAAGGCAAGGTTTCACCTGCAAGGAGAAGGAGAAAGGGATAGAACAGTATCCTCTCTAATTCTGGCAATGCCGAAAGCAAAGAGAAGAGGAGTCTTGTTTTCAGAAGAGTTTGGGATTGATTCTCATAAAGGGAAGACCTCAAAGACTGCACCTCATTTATCTTTAAACCTCTCATATCCCTTTTCAGAAACCTTCACCACAAAGATTTCAGCCAAAGCAGGGCTTTCCACGCCATCTTTTGCAGATTTATATCTCAATGACCCTTATAGTGTAGTCGGCAAAGGAATCTCTCCTGAGAGCATCCTTCAACTCTCTTCTGAATGTGAACTTTATCTCAAAAACCTTTTTATTTGCGGCGGCATCTTTGTGAAAAGCACAAAAGACCATATCTATTATGAGCAAAAAGAGCCAGGGCTTTATGAGCCAAAGAATATGGAACAGACTGTGATAGAATTTGGAGCAAAGTCCAATCTTTTGTGGAAGATAAAAGAGAATATGGAATTAGAGTCATCAATGAGTCTGGTCAGTTTTAATAAGGATATTCCATACATTCCAAAGGCAGAAGCAAATGTATCCTTTGAGTATAAAAAGAGACCCTTTTCTTTGAAGCCTCGAGTCTACTTTGTCAATTCTGAAAAGATTCCCTCTTCTACTATCTTTTCAATACTGGCAGAGAGAGAAGAAGATAAGAGCCTCTGGTTTCTCAAAATAGACAACCTCTTCAATGTCTCCTACCTAAAAAGGGAAGAGTATCCAGGAGAGAGACTCTCTATCCTTATCGGCGTAAAGATGGTCTTATAATCTCTTCTACTAAACTATCTATAGTATATTCTTTGGCAACAATCTGGACATTAAAACCGAGCTCCCGTGCCTTTTTTTCTGTGATTGGACCTATGCAGGCTGCCTCAATATTTTCCCAGAGCCTCTTTTCACCTATCAATTCACAGAAATTTTTTGCCGTAAGAGGACTGGTGAAGGTAAGGAGGTCAATCTCAGAGTTTTTCAGCATCTCCTTTATTCTGCCTATATCAGTCTCTGGCAGTGTTGTCCTATAGACAGGAATAACATCAACCAAGGCACCCAGTTCTTTTAGAGACTCTGGCAGAACCTGCCTTGCCTCCTCTGACCGCAGAACAAGGATTCTCTTTCCAGCAATATCAAGCCCTTTCATTGTCTCAACAATACCTTCAGCCATAAACTCTTCTGGTTGACAGTCAACCTTTATGCCCATCCTCTCGCAAGCCTTCCTCGTGGCAGGTCCAATTACACAGACCTTTATTCCAGCCAGGGACCTTATATCAGCCTTCTCAAGATACCAAGAAAAGAAGGAGTTGACGCCATTTGCTGAAGTAAAGATGATCCAATCATATTTATTTATATCTTTAATCGCCTTATCAAAAGAAGAGATTGGTTCTATCTTTATGGTGGGGAATTCTATAGCACAAGCACCCTCTTCTTCTAATAAAGCACTCAATTCATCTGCTTGATGGCTGGCACGGGTTACCAAAACCTTCTTTCCAAACAAAGGCTTCTTCTCAAACCAAGCCAATTTTTCCCTTAGCCTCACTACCTCTCCTATGACTATTACCACAGGTGCAGATATATCCTCTTTTATAATCTCCTTGAGTGTAGAGACAATGGTCTTCTGCTTTGGCGTTGTTCCCCATCTGATGACAGCTATCGGTGTCTCTTCTGGTCTCCCTGTCCTTATCAATTCTTGGCAAATCTTGGCCAAATTCCCTGCTCCCATCAAGATAACGATTGTTCCTTCTAATTTAGCCCAGTCAATGGAGCTCTCTTTGGTTGGGTCCTCCTGTCCAGTGAGGATAGTCAAACTTGAGGTTATGCCCCTTTTGGTCAGGGGAATCCCGGCAAAGGCTGGACAGGCTATGCTTGAAGTTACACCAGGCACAACCTCATATTGAATGCCATTATCTACCAGGAAAGAAGCCTCCTCTCCACCCCGGCCAAAGATAAAAGGGTCGCCTCCCTTCAGTCTCACCACTATCT
>JAGUXG010000006.1 GCA_020061965.1 bacterium | reverse complement strand
TTATACCTAAGTCATCAAAGCCAACACCCTCAAGGGTTACCAATGTTGAGATGGAGCCATACTTTGGTGTAAGATTGATGATATAGGCGCCTGTGATGAAAAATGTCATTGTATGCATTGCATTATTGGAGGTGCTCACAGTAATTACCCTTGTTGACCAGGCCTGGGTTGAGACAAGAAACGTTACTGAGAATGTTCCATTTGGATTGGCATTTGCAGTGGTTATGGTCCGATGAGTGCCAAAGTCTATGCGGACTGTGCCTGTATCAAACCC
Source organism: bacterium (assembly GCA_020061965.1). GTDB lineage: Bacteria > UBA9089 > UBA9088 > UBA9088 > JAGUXG01 > JAGUXG01. The sequence goes on along the minus strand of JAGUXG010000006.1, from coordinate 9,321 downwards.
ATCTCCGGTTATGGTAATAGTTGTTCCCACAGAGCCTGTTTGAGGCGTATAGTAGGTGATGGCAGACAAAATACAGAAGGTTGTTGTGTCATAATCTAAATTGACTGTATTCTGAGCAGTAATCACCCCCGTTCCCCAAGGCTGGCTATTTATCAAAAAGCTTATGGAGAATGTTCCATTCAAAGTAGGGCTTGCTGTAGTAATCATCTGCTTTGTTCCAAAGTCAATTCTAACACTATCACCACTGCGATATCCATTTCCTATGATGGTAACCCTTGTTCCCACTGTGCCAGAAATATGACTAAAAGAGATGACAGAAGGAAGAATCCGATAGACTGCGGTTGCTGGGTCTGGCTCTGAGCACTGGCCATCTGCTATGATTGTGATCAAATTTGTCCCTTGATTGCCTTGGGTATTTACTATAAAGATTACTGAAAATGTGCCGTTTCCATCGCATATTACCGTAGTTATTGAGTCATGCGTTCCAAATTTAATTGTGATTGTCTCTGTCCCGCTGCTGCTTGTATGCGAACCAAAGCCTGTTCCTAAGACACTGACAACACTTCCTACCTTTCCTGCGGTAGGAGATACCAAAATAATCGTTGGCTTTATGGTAAAGACCGTTGTATCCCTTGAATTTGAATCGGATATTGTCACCACCCCTGTCCCGTATCTCTGGGTTGAGACAAGAAATGATGTTGAAAATGTGCCGTTTGAATTAGGAATGGCGGCGGTGATGGTATGGTGGGTGCCAAAGTCAATGCGGACAACATCCCCATACTTATACCCATTTCCTATAACCGTAACCCTGCTTCCCACAAAGCCTGACACAGGTGAGAGGAAAATAATGTCTCCTGTGATGTTGAATGTGCCAACGGCCTTCTGAGCTGTAGTTGAACCATAGGCTGTTATCCATGTTATATAACCAGACTGGGTATTCACCCTGAAGCTTGTTGAAAATGTTCCTTTTGAGGATGCATTTACTGAAGTTATGGTTGGATTGGTTCCAAAGGAGATATGGATTTTCTCATTTGCCCCAAACCCTCCGCCACTCACTGTGATCATCTTTCCCACTGTATCAGACACTGGAGTGACAGTAATGTCCCTGGCAATTATCGTAAAGATGGTGTTTACACATTCTATTTTTGCAACAGTGATTGTCTTTGTTCCTGCTGTCTGAGTATCAACAACGAATGTGCAGGAGAATGTCCCGTTCTCATTAGTCCCCACTTTTGGTTCTGCTATATTCGGATTGTCACCAAACATAACACTGAGCCCCTCAGCACCAGAAGAATAACTCCCAAAACCCCTTCCCTTCAAGGTAACCACATCTCCAATTGCACCACTGGCAGGGGTGATAAAATAGATGTCAGGCGTAATATTAAATGCACCAGCAACAACATTCTCTGATGTAGTCTGGTTTGCAGTTATCCCTTTCATTCCCAGCTTCTGGGTATCAACCAAGAATGTTACAGAGAATGTGCCGTTTGATCCAAGCATTGCTGGAGTTACAGTGGTTATGGTAAGATTTGTCCCAAACTGAATGGTTACTGTCCCATCTTTATCCCAGCCTGTTCCTTGAATGGTTATTGTCGTCCCAACAGTCCCGGATGTCGGAGTGAAAAGAATGATACTTGCCTTAATGGTAAATGCCTTTGCAACTTGAGCTGGATAGGAAACAGAACTCCCTGCAATAGAGAAGGCGGTTATGGTTATTGAGCCCCATTCCTGGGTGTTCACCAGAAATGTTACTGAAAATGTGCCATTTGATCCTGGCGTAGCCGTAGTGATTGTATTCTTGGTTCCAAAGTCTATCTGAACCACCTTATTATATTCCCAACCATCTCCTTCAACTGTCAAGGTTGAACCCACTGTCCCTTGATTTGGATAGACACTAAATATTCTGGGGACAATAGTGAAGGCTGTGGTAGCATTTGAATTTGAGTCGCAGGCTGTGATTGTGTGAGAACCATATACCTGCTTATTCACCTCAAAGACCAATGAAAATGTGCCGTTTTGATTGGCATTATCTCCTGTAACAGGAATCGTCTGCTTTGTGCCAAAGTCAATCCAGACCTCACTTTGTTTATACCCACACCCCTTCACAGTAACGCTTGTGGTAACAGACCCTGTATCCGGGGCAAGGTAAAAGATCTTCCCCTTGATATTGAAGCACGATGTGGTACTTGTCCCACCAGATTGAAGGCCAATAGCCGTGATAGAGGTTATTCCTCCTTGTTGGGTGTTTATCATAAAGGATATGGAGAACGTTCCATTCGGCGAGGTTGCTAAACCTGTAGTGATGGTATTAGATGTCCCAAAGTCTATTCTGATGGTCTCGTTTGGTTCATAGCCATCTCCTTCTACAGTCACATACTCACCAACCCTGCCAGTTAAAGGAGAGACTGAGGTGATCTGACCTGTTATTATAAAAACAGCTGTATTCTCATAACCCAATCCATCCCTGGCTGTGATTACAGTTGAACCTGCCTTCTGCTGACTCACGGTAAATATGCAAGAGAATGTCCCTCTATTGCTTACCGCTACAGCCAAAACAGTAGTGATGGTGTAATACGTTCCAAAATGGATGAATACATCTATGTTGCTCTCCTTGTGATAGCCCCTTCCCCAGACAGTCACAGTTGTTCCCACTATCCCAGAAATAGGGGCTATAGCTTCAATATCTGGCCTTATATCAAAAACAGTGGTGGCAAAAGAAGCACCAGCCATATTCTTTGCTGTGATTACTGTCGTGCCTCCAGCCTGCATATTGACCACAAATGTGGCTGAAAATGTGCCTTTGTCTGTGACAAAACCTGCTGTCTCTGGAACATCATCCTTCCCAAATAAGATATCTATCGCTATCCCGCTCGGATAACCTGACCCCTTTACAGTTACAATTGTCCCGTATATCCCTGATTTCGGTTCAAGATAATATATTTTTGGATTGATAGTAAAAACAGTCGTCTCCTGTTCTTGCGACCATAAACCTGCAACTGTTATCACCCTCTCTTGCCCTGATGGTTGAGTATCAACAATAAAAGTGATAGAGAAAGTCCCATTATTGCCTGTCAACACCATTGTTGTTATTGTCGGATGGGTTCCAAAATCTATCCTCAAAACCTCACCACTTGTCCCATAACCTGTCCCTTTTAAGGTTACCATCTGACTTACAGGCCCACTCTCAGGATAGATAGATGTAATACTTCCCTTGATATAGAAGATATCTGTGAGTGTATTCACTCCATCGCTTGCAGTCACCACTGTTGCTCCTGCTGGCTGGGTATTGACAATAAAGGTATCGGTGAAAGATCCCTTTGGACTTGCCACTGGCGTGGTGATGCTAATTGTTCTTCCAAAACTTATACTCACTGTCCCATTTCCAGTAAAAGATGTCCCTCTTATCACTATTGAGGAACCAACCTTTCCTGACTTTGAGGTGGGCGACTCTATCCAGAAGTTTGGCAAGACATTAAAAGCCTGGGTACCTGCTATATCTGGATTTCCTGGAATAACAACATTCATAATTGTAATTGATTGCAACCCTGCTGCTGCCTCTATACTTACAAATTTCCTTGAGAAGGTACCGTTTGGAGAGATTGCAAACCAAGGGTCCTGACCAGTCCCGTCTTCATTGCAGCTGGTCATCTGAACATTATTAAAAAATATCCTTGCATGTAATTCAACAACTGTGTTTTTGGCAAATCCATCCCCCCTTACAGTGACCCAATCTCCCACATACCCTGAATCTGGAGAGACAAAGTATATCCTTGGGATGAGCGTAAATATATTACTCATATATTTTTGAGAAGAAGGGACACCTGTAGCTGTAATGGACTTATAATCTATTTTTGTTTGATCTCCTCTCAGTTGTGTACTCACAATAAATGTTATAGAGAATGTTCCATTATTATTATTAGATACCACACCTGTTGTTATAGTCTGATGGCTTCCAAAATCTATCCTGACTGTTTCACCAGATGTGCCATAGCCTGTGCCCAAAACTGTCACCTCAGAACCTACCTTTCCGCTCTGCGGAGTGATCAAGTATATCCTTCCCTTAATAATAAATGCCTGAGCTGTTATCTTCTCCCCAGGGCCTGATGCCCTCACTGTGATCACCTTCGTATTATAATATTGGGTATTAACCAAGAAGGTACAGCTAAATGTCCCTCTTCCAGAGGCTCCAGTAGGAATAGTAGTAATGGTTGGAGTGGTGCCAAAGTCGATACCGATGATTGTGTTCTGGGGCCAGCCATCTCCCTGAACAGTAACCGTATCACCTACATACCCTGAGAATGGGCTGACCAGGGTTATCCGAGACAAGACCTTAAAGACGCTTGTTCCACAGCTATTCGAATCCTTGGCTGTTATTACGATTGAACCATAGACCTGTTCATTCACGATGAATGTGGTCGAGAATGTCCCCTTTATGCTTCCAGTTGCAGTTCCTATGTTTTGCGTCTGCCCAAAATGGATATTTACACTATTGTTTCCTGTCACATACCCACACCCCTCCACAATAACCGTATCACCCATATACCCTGAAAGCGGAGTAACCAGGATTATCTTCCCAACAATCTTAAAGGCGCTTGTAACAGAATAAAGCTCTGTAGGTCTACCTTTGTCCTGTGCCGTTATCAATACGGTTGCCCCTGGCTGGGTATCTATGAGAAATGATATTGAAAATGTTCCATTTACTGATGAGTCTGCAGTAGTGATAGTGTAATGCGTCCCAAAATGGATAGTAACTGACCCAGGATTTGGATAACCATTACCGATTACAGTAACATATTCTCCAACTGTTGCTGACCCTGGGTTAATCTGGGTTATATTTGATTTAATAAAGAAAAGTGTAGTAGCAAACAGATCACCGGAATAATATTCAGTGTAATCTTGCCTTCGAACCGTGATCACAGTCGTCCCACCGGGTTGCTCATTTACCGTAAATGTTTTGTTGCTAAAAGTACCTTTGTTATCCAGAGCAGTAACAAAGTTAGCACTAATTGTCCCTTTTGTTCCAAAATCGATACGATATGTCTTTGAAGTAAGATCATACTCCTCAAATCCCCTCCCACACACAGTCACTTGTGTTCCCACTGGCCCACTGTTAGGGCTCAAACTATATATATTGGGAATAATCTTAAAGAGAGAGGTTGCCTCGTCATTGGGTTCAACATCACTTGTATTTACTGTAATCACCTTTGTTCCGTATGTTTGAGTATCAGGCTTAAATACAATAGAGAAGGTGCCGTTTTCAGAGGTCTCTCCATTAACTGAAATCCCAGAATTACCAAAATAAAGCTTGCAATTTCCAGCTGATACCCACATAAACCCTGTCCCTTCTACGGTCACATCAGTTCCCACTGAACCCTTGGATGACTTAACCATTGTGATCTTTGATGTTATCGTGGCTGCATTAGAGTATTTATAGCTATTGCCTGTCCCTGTTCCATAAGCAGTAATATCTTTCGGACCATAAGTCTGGGTGCTTATAGTAAAGGTTATTGAAAATGTCCCATTCGGATTGATGCCTGGTGTCATCTGGAGACTGGTTATAGTCTGATGGGTGCCAAAATCTATCCAGACAAGTTCATTATCATCAAACCCTGACCCCTCTACAGCAATACTATCATAGCTTACATAGCCATAGTTGGGTGTAACCAGATAGATCTTTCCCTTGATCCAAAAGATAGTCGTCTCCTCATTCCCATTACTATCCTTTGCTGTTATTACGGTTGAACCGCCTGGCTGGGTATTGACAAGAAAAGTAGCAGAAAATGTGCCATTTGAACTGGAGGTAGGTATAATGGGAGTAGTAATAGTTTGACAAGTGCCAAAGGTGACAGTAATACTCGCAACTGAGCTATACCCTGCACCCTCTATAGTTACCACAGTGCCCACCTCACCCTTGGCTGGATCCGGATTGATATAGTAGATGGATGGAATAATGATAAAGATAGTGGTAACTCGATCATCATTAGAAGTCAATGCGGTTATCACCCTTGTCCCGATTGGCTGGGTATTCACACGGAATATATGAGAAAATGTCCCATTTGCATTAGAATACTCGTTTGCTGTTATCGGACTAGCTGACCCAAACAAAATATTTAGACTTGATGATGATGTTCCAAACCCATTTCCTTTGATTGTCAGGAGGGTCCCCACAGGACCTGATGGAGGGCTTACAAGGTATATCCTTGAGAGGATATTAAAGATAGTGGTGTCATAGTAATCACCCTCCTTATTTCTTGCGGTGATCACCTTAGTTCCCCAGTTCTGGGTATCCACTGTAAATGTGCAATTAAAAACATATCCTCCTCCGCTTATACCATTATCCTCAGTCGTAGAAGTGATTGTATAGGTTATCCCAAAATCTATAACTACAGGATTATTACCGTCAATATCATACGAGCTAGTTCCATTTACAACGACCTGGGTTCCTACTGTCCCTGAAGAAAGGTTTATGCCCAAAATCGACACTGTTGCTTCTGCCCCTTTGGGCAGACCAAGGCTCAACCCTGCCACCAGAGCAGAAAAAGAGAGTATCCAGCCAAGTCTTTTCTTAAAACTTGCCAGCTTCATCAAATTTGCTTCTCCTTAATCTGTATCATTATCTGTGGCTTCATCATTATTACGCTTGACCTCCAGCCAACCCTCTCTTGCCAGAGGCAATCAAATCCGCTATATATTTTGTTGTCTCTCTTATCATCTCCCTTGTAGATCTATCCTCGCTTTGAATCATCTCCCTTGTAGATCTATTCTCGCTTTGAATCATCTCCCTTGTAGATCTATTCTCGCTTTGAATCATCTCCCTTGTCAATCTGGCTTCACTTTTGATTGCTTCCATGTTGCTCTGAATAGCTTCTCTTGTTAAAGCGCTCTCTTTCTTTAGGGTCTTATTATTTATCATCCCATACACTGCCAAAAATACCCCTAAGATTGTAGCTGCTGTGCTTATCAATGCCATTGCTTGCCAAAATGTTATCATTCTCTTATTTTATTAGCCACAGCGGAGACAAAGAAATCTCCTAAAAATCTGCGTCTTAAATCTGTAACAATCTGTGGTTTCATTCTTTATCTCTCTTTCTTTACAGGCATAAAGACCTGCTCCTTTGACCATTCGCTATTTGCAAAACCTGAATCTATTGTTTGAACAGACCAGTAATATTTCTGCTTTGGAACCTTTAAGATGACAAAATTATTATGAATATAGTCACCTAATGGCCTCGCCTGGCTTAAGATATTCACCCCTCCTGTCTGGGTTCCTACCCTGATGTTATAAGATAGACCATCTACTGGCGTCTCCCTATCCTCACCTTTGCCCCATCTTAAGGTAAGGGTATCTGTGCTATACGTTGCCTCAAAACTCTTTGGTGGAAGTGGATGGATATTTGATCTTCCAAGAGAGGTATCATTTTCATATATCCTCCCCTCTGTAGCCCAGGTATGCTCTGTCTTCTTCATTGTAGCCTCAATAAAAATATCTAAATCTCCATCGTTCTCCATATCAAACCATCTAAGATTTCCGTGGGAAGCTGGTGGAAATCCTATCTTTGAAGAGAGAAATCTTCCTTTCTCATTTCTATATACCACAAAAGAGGTTGAAGTCCCTATCCCCATTAATGCAAGATCAAACCATCCATCGTTATCATAATCTCCAACAGAGGCACCAGCCATATTCAAGCCCTCTATACCTGTCTTCTCCTCAACAAGCTCTCCACCTTGATTCCGATAGAGCCCAAATACAGGCTCCTGGCCATAACCACTTCCTCCAACAACAAGAAGGTCAAGCCAGCCATCATTATTATAATCAAAAAATAAGATTGCACCGTCCACTACCACTGGTATCTTTAATCCTGAGTCAGAAAAATTGCCATCCTTATTGTTTTTATAGAGCCTACTAATAAGCTGTTTATTCTCATCCATTCCTGATATAAAGAGATCGCAAAACCCATCCTTGTTGTAATCTGCACAAGTAATTATAGGATAAAAAAGGACTGGCAAATCTAATTTTATCTCCGAAAACTTCCCTTTATCATTTTTATAAAATCTTGCAATAGGACGATATACATATTTTCTTTCTGCCTCAACTATCCCCATTACAATCACATCCATCCAACCATCATTGTTATAATCAATAACCTTTGCCGTTGGCTTAAGCATATCCTTAAATTCTTGACCAGAATCAAAAAACATCTCTCCATCGTTTATATAAAGTTTTAATATAGAAACACTTTTTTCTTTATCTAAAACCCCTGTAATGAAAATGTCTAATAAACCGTCATTATTAGCATCGAAGAATAAGACTGAACCTTCGGAGAGATTTGCCAAATTATAATCCTTATTAACGAATGTTCCATTTTCATTCTTATAGAGCCTTGTCTTTGGATTCATTTCCTCCTCTCCCATAATAATTATATCCATAAACCCATCATTATTTATATCCCCAATATCAATTGAACTCCAACTCATACCTGGAAAACTTGCTCCTCGGTAAGCTAATATTGAATTTACCACTGGACCTTCTTTTATCGGACTCCCCTTTCTTTCCATAGCTCCCTCTGCCATAGCCTCAAAATAGTAATAATACTGCCTCAAGGGAATCTTGAAATTATACTTATATTTATACTCCTTGCCATCTTTACAATTCCTGTCCCATATACTCGCCTGCTCCATCTTAAAAGGACTACCCTCTGTCTCTACTATCTCCTCTCCTTTCTTATAAAGTATATGAACCTTTGGAAAACCATCTGCTGGCATAATGCCTGTTTCATTGGTATAAACTGCTCTATATTCAAAGCCCTCTCCAGTAAACCCTTTTTGAGAATTTATACTGCCTTCTATAAGGATAGTCGCAATATCTTTCTCTTTCGCATAGCCTGATGATATCAACATTCCTATAAATCCAATCATTCCCAATCTAATTACCCAAATCATCTCTCTTCAGCACAAAAATTCCCACAGACAGAACAACCACTGCTGCCAAAAGTCCTAACTTCTGCCTGAAACCTACGCCTTCCATTATGTTGCTACCTTCTCCTTAAGCATCTGCACCTGTTCCTCTAATTTTAACATCCGTATCTCTATATTCTCTTGCTTTTCCTTATGAATCACTGTCTTATCAAAAAACTATCTGTTCTCTTCCTCGTCTATTCTGTTGACTAAATCTCTTTCATTATGCTGCCTTCCTCATAAGTGTCTCTACGCTCTCCTCTAATCTCATCACCCTTATTTCTAACTTTTCCTGTTCTTCCCTTCGGACTATCACCTCATAAAGCCTGTTTATTCTATTATTTGTTTCATCTATCCGCTCGTTAG
>JAGUXG010000210.1 GCA_020061965.1 bacterium | reverse complement strand
CAACTTACGAGATTTCACTAAACATTTTGGCAAAATCGTAAGTACTTGTAAATCAACGACTTATAAAATTTTACTTCAGATGGGTAAAGTGTTACCTTTAATTTTTATCACAGAGCCATTGTTGTAGTGACAATCTCAGCAATCTCTGAGGTTATGCTTGCCTGCCTTGCCTGATTAAAGGTGAGGATAAGCTCTTTTATTCTCTCCTTGGCATTGGTTGTAGCTTGTTCCATAGCAGTCATTCTGGCAGCGTGTTCTGCGGCAGCAGACTCAAGAAGGATGCGGTATATCTGATAGTTGAAATGAGCCGGAAGGAGGGAGTCTAATATATCCATTGCTGATGGCTCATAGAGGAAGTCGTGAATAAACTTAGAGACAGGCTCCTTTGGGATGATTGGCAGAAGTTGTTCTGTGACCTGTTCTTGTCGAAATACTGACTTGAACTCATTATAGATAACAACAAACCTGTCAAATCTTTCTTCTATATAGCCTTTTGTTAACTCATCTCCTATTGTTTTAGCAAACTCAAAGGAGATCTTGTCAGGCACCTGATACTCTCTGATTATCGGATAATCCCTCTTTCCGAAATAAGAGCTTCCCTTTTTTCCTATCAATACCAGTCTTCTCTCTATATTCTCTTTTTCAAAATAGCCTTCCGCCTTCCTGATAATCTTTGAATTAAATCCGCCACACAATCCTCTCTCTGAGGTGACGACCAAAGCGAACTCTTTCCTCTCCTCTCTCTTTGAAAGTAGAGGATGGCTCATCTCTGCCCGTAGCTTAATATCTGCTATCATTTCATCTAATCTCCTCGCATAAGGCCTTAAACGGGTAATAGCAGATTCAGCCTTGCTCAGCTTTGCTGCAGCAACAAGCATCATTGTCTTGGTTATATCCTGAATATTCTTTATTGACCTAACACGGGTCTTTATATCCCGCACAGATTGTCCAGCCATTCTTTATCCTCCTATTTTATAACTTCATCTTCTCAATTATCTTGTCAAGGTCTCTTGGTAAGACCCGTGGTGGTTTTGTCTGAGATATGGCCAGCTCCGGGTCTTTTAAGCCGTGTCCTGTCAAGATACAGACGATTGTTTTATCTTTTTCAAAATAGCCTTCTGCCTTCAGCTTGAATAGCCCAGCTACAGAAGCTGCAGAGGCAGGTTCTGTAAAAAGCCCTTCTTTCTCTGCCAAAAACCTGTATGCTTCTAATATCTCTTCATCCGTAACCTTGTCTATCCTTCCAAAGGATTCTATAATCGCCTCTTCTGCCTTGCTCCAGGAAGCAGGGTTTCCTATCTTTATGGCTGTGGCAATGGTTTTGGGCTCCTTGATTATCCTCTTTTCCACGATGGGTGCAGCTCCTGCTGCTTGAAATCCGCACATCTTAGGCAGGCTATCAATCCTTCCCTTTCCCTTATACTCCTTGTATCCCTTCCAGTAGGCCGTGATATTTCCAGCATTTCCGACAGGAATTAGATGATAATCTGGAGCCTTGCCTAATACATCTACTACCTCAAAAGCACCTGTCTTCTGACCTTCTATGCGATATGGGTTTATAGAGTTTACAAGGCAGATAGAGTATCCTGAAGAAAGCTCTCTCACTATCCCCAAGGCATCATCAAAGTTTCCTTCTATGGCTATTACCTTTGCACCATGAATCAAAGCCTGGGCGAGCTTACCCTGGGCGATAGCACCCTTTGGAAGGATGACGATACACTTAAGTCCTGCTTTGGCAGAGTAGGCAGCAGCAGAAGCAGATGTATTCCCGGTTGAGGCACAAATTACAGCCTTTGCTCCTTCCTCTAAAGCCTTTGAAATGGCAAGGGTCATCCCTCTATCCTTAAAAGAGCCTGTTGGATTTGCCCCTTCATACTTCAGGTAAACAGAGCAGCCTGTAAGTTCAGAGAGTCTGCCTGAAAATATAAGTGGCGTATTTCCCTCAAGAAGGCTTATCACTGGCGTCTTCTCTGAGACAGGCAAAAAGTCTCTGTATTTCTCAAGGATACCTTTATATTTCATTTTTCTTATTATATTTTGTTTGGACTGGAATGTCCAGAAATATCATTTAGATGATGTTACTATTTCAAAATGATATATCTAATCTTAAGACTTAAAAATAGGGTTAAGGAGAGAGGAGAGAAAGGGCTTTTGAGAATACAAAGGGAATCAAAGGGAATCAAAAGAAAGATTCCTGAGGCTAAAGGAAGGGTTGAGATAAGATTTGAGCTCTTTCAGGATAGATTTATCAATAATGTAGTAATTATACCCAAAGAAATCAGGTTTGCGAAAATTTAAGTTTAAAAAGGGTTCAAGGGGTCGAGTGAAAGCGAAATCATTATACCCAAGTAAATCAGATTTACAAAGAGAGTGAGGTTGTAAGTTTAGGATGTTGCAAGTTGTAGGTTTGGATCTTATCTGTTCTACTTCTTCAACCTACAACTTACAACAAAAATCTTCGCAAACCTGTTGTGGAAGAGTATAAATATATCATTTGACACAGTAAGCACAAGTTTTTCTCTATTGTTACAGCCAGGCATTGACAAGAAAAGAGTTATTGGACTATAATCTGGGGGATGAAGAAGAGAAAGTCTGTCAAACAGAAGAAGAGT
>JAGUXG010000233.1 GCA_020061965.1 bacterium | reverse complement strand
TATTGGCAAAAATTTTTCGGTGAACCTTGTGTTTCTTGAGTATAAAACAATACGCCTGCCTGTGGCGGGGTTTCTGGTCTAAGAGAGAACATTCCAACCATAAAGGTTTTTATGCTAACAACATCCGTCTTTACAAAATATCTGAGAAGAATACCTGAAGCTGCTATGCTTATTATCAAAAATAGGATAAAGTAGTCTGCTGGCAGGGAGATATAGCGTATTCGTGAAAGAAAGACCCTTCTGACAAGCAGATATAGACTAGATAAAAGTAGAATGACGCCTGAAAGATAGAGGGTTGGTTTTCCAACTTGCAAAAATCCATCAAGACTTTCCACCAAGAAAAGACAAAAGGGTGCAGGCTCCGTAAAAAGCCTGAGGTGGCGAAGAATTACAAAAAATAAGCACAAATGGAAGGTTATGCCACCAAGTCAGAGAAAGATTGTTGAGCCTTGAGCCAAGTGATCATTTTTCAACTCTGCCTTTGTATTCCTGAATAAAGAACGAAAGAGAAGTATCTCAAGAGCCATTCTTCCCAAGACCTCTAATATGTTTGATGGATTGCCCAGCTTATTTGCTTTAACCCAAGGAAAAGACCTCTGTTGTCCACTTGTCAAAGGTATGCAGAAAGGCACAGGAGAACATGCCCAACCTATAATCTTCCAGATAAGACCAAGAGCAAAGATAACAAACCCAGCATATGGGAGTATTACCCCAAATAGACCAGCCAAGTTTAATAGCTCTACAGAGACGAATGTTAAAGATATAATCAGAAGGAGATAGAACAATGGCAATACAACTTTCATTTCAAAAGATCGTATATTAAAAACTTGCAATATATCAAATTGAATTTTTCAATATAATACTCCATAGTTAATGTTCGCCTGTCATAACAAAAGGCCGGATGCGAAGAACAACCCAATCTCTTCACAAAAACCCAAGGTGTTCTAAAGCCTGACGGATGTTCTGCAAGCCTATTATCTCTATGGATTCCCTCTTCTCCTTCTCGGCATCCTTCTGTGAGAGGAAAATGGTGACAAATCCTAATTTAGTTGCCTCTTCTATCCTCTTCTCTGGATAGGATACAGAACGTATCTCTCCTGATAAACCTATCTCTCCAATCAAAACCACCTTCTCATCTATAGGCTTCTCCTTGAATGAAGAGACAAGAGCAGCACATATCCCAAGGTCTGCTGATGGCTCTTCCACCTTTATTCCACCTGTAACATTGACAAAGATGTCATGTGAGCCAAGGTTATAACCCATCTTCTTTTCAAGGACAGCAACGAGAAGAAGCACCCTGTTGTAGTTTACGCCAAGAACATCCCTTCTGGCCATTCCATAAATAGTTGGTGTGGTCAATGCCTGAATCTCTACTAAGATTGGTCTCTTTCCCTCACATATTGCTGAGACGACAGAACCAGAAGCACCTTTAGGTCTTTCAGAGAGAAATGCCTCTGATGGGCTTTTTATCTCTATAAGCCCCTCTTCTTCCATCCTGAAGACGCCTATCTCATTCGTTGAGCCAAACCTATTCTTGTATGCCCGCAAGAGTCTGAAGAAATGGTGCTTGTCGCCTTCAAAGTAGAGGACAGTGTCAACAATATGCTCTAATATCTTTGGTCCAGCAATAGAGCCTTCTTTGGTCACATGGCCAATAATAAAGATGGGAATCTTCTTCTTTTTGGCAATCCTTAAGAGCCAGGCTGCACACTCCTTTATCTGAGACACAGTTCCAGGGGCTGAGGTGAGATGGGGTTGATAGACAGCCTGAATAGAATCAACTATGATCATCTTTAAGCCGTCTATTTTTTCAATCTGGTCAGAAAGAAAGGAGAGGTTATTGTAAGAGGAGATGTAGAGGTTATCGCTAGAAATCTTAAACCTCTCTGCACGAAGCTTTATCTGGAAAGAAGACTCCTCTCCAGAAAGATAAAGGACTGACCCTGTTTCAGCCACCTTGACTGCTGCCTGAAGAAGCAGGGTTGACTTGCCAATACCAGGATCCCCACCTATCAGGACAAGAGAGCCTGGAACTATTCCACCACCAAGTGGCGAGTCAAACTCAAGTAAGCCAGAAGAGAATCTCTTCTCCTCTTCTGCTGGAATATCAGAGAGTTTTGAGAGAGAAGGTATATCTCCTCCTTTTTCTTCTCCAACCCATTCCTCTTCTTCAAGAAGGCTGTTCCATGCACTGCACCCAGGACACTTGCCAAACCACTTGGTCGCCTCAAAACCGCAATCAGCACATCTGTACATAATAAATTTCTATCTAATCTAAGTTTCTGTAGGCGCCCCTACTTTCTCTCGTATATCCTTCATAATTCTCTTTGCAGTCTCATGAAGCTCCTTCTTCTTCGCAATCAGATTGTCTTCATTTACTGGATGATGCAACTGGATATGAAATCGCAGGGCATTAGAGGTGCCTGATGGTCGAATGGTCAAATGATTCAGCCGCTCATAGTCAAAATAAAATCGAATTCCCTCATCAGGAAACTGAAAATCATGGGTCTTTGTGTATATATGATCATATTTACCTGTCCGATAGATGGATGCGGATTTCACAGGCAATCTACCAATCTCCAGGCCTCCTGCTAAGGCAAGTTGATAAAATCCCAAAGCTCTTCTAATGATAGCCTTTTTTATCCTATCTCCTTCGATGCCAGGATATTCTCCATCCAGGGGATCAGGTTCATAGTGGTTCACGAAAAGGCCAATATCCGAATCAAGATATAACTTATCTATCAACTCAGATATAGTTGTTCCGTTCTGTTTGGCCCATTCGGCAATCTCGGCAATAAGTACAGCCGCAAAGGTTCCATCTTTATCTCGAACATGTCCATTTGCGCCTAATGAAACATCGTCTGGAGGAGGAGAACCGAGGATTGAGAAGCCATTACTTTGTTCCATAGCAGCTATATTATACGAGCGTTCGTGGTCAAACATATTTATTGTTTCATAAATAAAGGGATGGCAATCTTCTTTTTCGTTCTTTCTTCCCTCATATAACCCTTTAGTACTTCCTTCCAAAACCTTATTCCATGTATCTCTTATCCCAGCAGAAAGTGCCGCAAACCCTACCCAGGTCTTGATAATCCCCAGATTGTGTTTATGAGCCAACCTTACGATAAGATCAGATGTGGTGTGTGATAGAACAACAAATGTCTTTTCGGGCTCTATTGACTTATCTATATTAAGTCTAAACCAGAGGATAAGTGCCCACATATCATCAGCTGGCATCAACATATAGTCTTTATCATCATAAAGAGATTGTTGTTCTTTGGCAACCTTTACCACAACCCCACAACGGTCAGCATCAGGATCTGTTCCTATCAAAATATCCGTATCTTCCCATTCCTTAGGATACTCTTCCTGAAAAGATCTTACTGCAACTATAGCTGCCCTTGGATCTCCTGGGTCAGGTTGCTGTTCTCTACCAGGAGAGCTACTAAAAGAGGGAAAGAGACCATCAAGTTCGAAAAGTCCATTTTTAGTGATGATTCTAACCTTATCAAACCCTACCTCTTGTAATAATCTGGGTACGGCTATTCTGCCTGCTCCGTGAAAAGCACAATAGGCTATCCTAACCACACTTTCTTCTTGCTCCTTCTTAAATAGCAAAAAAGACCTTATTTGCTCTCGATGTTCTTTATGAATATCCATTAACGGAGATCCATAATATTCAAATCCAGCAATCTTTTCACTCCCACCCAAGAAGATGAGTCTCTCTTTTGCTGTCTCTTCAATTGGCAAAAGCCGAATATCTTTTGGCTGTGATTTATCAATAAATTCCCCAAATAATTCCATTCGTTCTTCTGGATCAAACTGTGAGCCATTAGCACAGGAAAGTTTATATCCGTTATAACGATAGTCGTTATGGCTGGCAGAGATCAGGATACCCATATCTGCTTTAAGGTAGGGTATAGCAAAAGTAACCTCAGGATACGGACATGGAGAATCAAATAGGTAGACTGTATAACCATAAGCAAGAAAGAGTTCGGCAATTATCTTTGCAAAATCCCAGCCTCTAATTCTGCTATCATAACCAAGGACAATTTTATTGTAACCTCTCTTTAGCCCAAACTTTGCCACCCCAGCAGAGGTAATCAAAAGGACTATATTATTCAGGGTGTTGGGACCCTTGAGAATGCGGGCATCAAGTCCTTCTTCTTTAAGCCTTATGATTGACTCCTTGTCATTTGCCATCAGACCCCTTATTCCTCCTGTCCCAAAGCTCATCTTTTTGCGATAGGCATTAACTATATCTTCCCATCTTTCATTTTGGATGGCAT
>JAGUXG010000157.1 GCA_020061965.1 bacterium | reverse complement strand
TCATGGTATTTAGTCAAAGTTTAGGTTATGCTAGAAACTGGATGTTGGAATTTAAGAAAGATTTATCCCCTGTCTAAAGATTTAATGTGTTGACTATAGATATATCATTTTGAAATAGTAATATCACTTATTAAGAAATTATTTGACAAAAATGATGTGAGGTTGAATAATAAGGTTATATAAAAGGAGGGTGAGTAAACTATGGAAACGATAGCGGCAGTGGGATTTATTGCTACTTTTTTGGGCGTGTGTATGGCTATAACTGCTTATTTTAATGGAAAGCATATCAAAGAGGGTGTATCTTACTTAGGAAAAATTCTTGAAAGAATGGAGGAGAGGGCAGAGAAAATGGAGGAGAGGGCAGAGAAAATGGAGGAGAGGGCAGAGGAGAGGCATCAAGAGGTTATGAAGACCAGCGAGGAGAGGCATCAAGAGGTTATGAAATTTTTTAAGACCATCGAGGAGAGACATCAGGAGGTTGTAAAATTTTTAGAGCTTGCAGAGAAAAGTCATCAAGAATTATTTAAGTCATTCGGAAAATTCTTTGAGACAAAAACAGTTGCTTAATGGGTAAAAAAATGAAGAAGGTAGTTTTGATGGAATTGGTTATTTTATGGGTGGGAGATGAAGCAGGCCAAGCATCTTTGATTTCATCATCTTCCTCTGATTGACAAAGTGAAATAATCGTGCTACAATTTTTGGAGCGTGAAGAGTAAATCGTCTGTAAGGGAGAAAAGAAGGATCAAATGGCCTTCTTTTCTTATTCCTAATGATGAGCTGATCAGACCAAAGCTGTTGACAAGGATAGATTATCTTTGCGGACTTCTGGTTTTATTTATTTCATTTGGGGTTTATCTTCATACACTTACAGGAACCATTGGGCTGCATGATGCAGGCGATATGATTACTGCCTCATATCTCTTAGGCATTCCTCATCCAACAGGCTATCCACTCTATTGTATCTTTGGCAAGTTCTTTATAACCTTGATCCCCATTGGAAACATAGCCTACCGAATGAACATGGAATCAGCCTTATTTGCCTCATTGGCTGTGATGATGACATATTTTATCACCTTGAAACTGACCACAGAGACACAGGGAATAGATAAATCCGAAATCCTAAATCCTAAACAAATTCAAAATTTAAAAACTATACACACACTCTACACTATACACTCTATCATTCCTCCCATTGTTGCTTCTCTGTCTCTGGCCTTTTCTGCTACCTTTTGGGAGCAAGCAGTCATAGCTGAAAAATATACACTGAATGCCTTCTTTCTCTCTCTCCTCATCTTTATTCTTTTAAAGTGGAGTGAGAGACTTAAAACCGGCTATCTTTACCTATTTGCCTTCCTCCTTGGTCTCAGTCTCACCCATCATATGCAGACATCATTTATTGTCCTAGCAAGTATCTCCTTTATTATAGCTACATTCTGGAAATATAGAGCTACAGAGGCACAGAAAAAGAAAATTCACAGATTGCACAGATTTTCTTTAGATTTTAATAAACTTCCTTCACTATACACTATACACTCTACACTATACACTTTCTTAAAGATGGCTTTACTCTTCATCCTACCTCTTACCTTATGGGCATATCTTCCTATGCGGGCAAGCCAACATCCAGCTTATAATTGGGGCAATCCAGAGAATTTAAATAGACTGATTGAGTATCCAAGGGAGTATAAGGGTTATATTATAAAAGAGGGTCGTTTTGGAAGGCTCTGCTCCCATATCACCCAATTTCCTAAAGAAGAGTTTACAAAATATCCTGTTTGGATAGGAATAATAGGCCTCCTCCTTCTTTTTGTAAGAAAAAGGACGATTTTCTTCCTCCTTGCTTTAATATTGCTGGCTGATATCTTCTATTCTATACACTACACCATTAAAAACATCCAAGACTACTACATACCTTCCTATGTAGTCTTGTCTATCTGCATAGGATTTAGCATCTATCAGATAACCACAATTTCCTTCCTTAAGTATCTTTCTCCTGCTTTCCTCATCATCCCAATCCTTCTATTTAAGACACATTATTTTCATAATGATAAGAGCATCTATTATGTTGTTTATGATTATGGCGTGAATATGATGAGACCACTCAAGGAGAAGGGTATTGTCTTTGCAGGAGAGGGTGGAGATAGCACCCAGTTCACTATGGACTACCTTCATTATGTTGAAAATATGAGGAAAGATTTGATATTGATTGATGTGCCGAGTTTGGCCTATGACTGGTATGCTGAAGAGATTCAAGATAGATGCCCAGAGCTTAAACTACTCACCTTTAATACAAGCGGAGTAGATAAGAATGTAAGGTATAACGACATTATTCACAATAACCTCAAAACCTATCCAATCTACCATCCTTTTGGTGCAGGTGGAAAAGAACTGGTTGCACAAGAGTTCTCTTTTTTGGTACCTATAGGCGGAAACTTGAGTAAAATGGAGGATAAAGATATGCCTGATGAGAGACTGCGAAAGGTTCTTGATGGGAGCAATGTCTGGATAAATTACAGACAAAACGATAACTTCTTTAGGGACAATGAGACGCTGGCAATGATTCAAAGGTCTTCAATCTCTTACAATAATCGCGGTGGTCATTATTACAATATAGGTGATGATGATAAGGCAATCAAGGAGTTTAAGAAGGCATTAAAGATTGACCCCAGATGCTGCCTTGCCCACAATAATCTTGGGCTTATCTACTATGCCAAGAAAAAGATGTATGATGAGGCTCTTGCTCATTTTAGAAAGGTTTTAGAGATAGACCCAGCCTATCCAAATCTTCATTTCAATCTTGGAAATGTTTATATGAAGATGGATAAGATAAATGATGCTATCAGGGAATACAAGAAAGAGATAGAGATAAACCCTCAAAATATCAATGTCAAAGAGATGCTTGAAGAGATAAAACAACAAAAAAATTCTCTGTAACACTATCAAAAAAATTTTGACAGGGATTAGAGGTGTTTTTATAATCTTAGAATAGAATTAACAGAGCATGTTATACTCAAGAAACACGAAGTTTACCGAAAAAATATGTGATAAAAGTGAGGATAGGATTCAAGGGCTTAAGTGATGGATCTCCTTAATTTCATCTCATCCTTGACGCCTCTCTTCCTTGAACCCTTTTAAGAACAAAATTTTTGCTAGACTTGATTTCTTTAGGTATACATCCTTGATGATGGAAAGAATACGGTTTTGGGAAAGATTGTGGTTGTTAAGATAGTCAATCGTAAGTAGTTTTTCCATCCCCGCCAGAACAAAATTTTCTTGCCTTTATAAGGAAAATAAGGATATAATTCACTATAAAAATTCAAAAAATGATGAATTATCTGGTAACTGGCGGAGCTGGATTTATTGGAACAAATCTTGTGGAGGAGTTGGTAAAACAGGGTCATAGGGTAAGGGTGATAGATAACCTCAGCGTGAGCCCTTCAAATGTAGATCTTCTAAAAGGAATTGGAGCGGATTTGCAAATTGAGGATATTGCCAACTATGAAAGGATACGGGGTTTATTTGAGGACATAGATATTGTTTTTCATCTTGCGGCTATTAACAGGGCACAGAGGAGTATTGAAGACCCATTAGCTGCCAACGCTGCAAATATAACTGGGACACTGAATACACTTGAAGCATCAAGGAGAGAAGGGGTCAAGAGGTTCATAAACATCTCCTCATCCTCTGTCTATGCGGCAAGAGTCGGTCTATTGTCTGAGGATATGGCTCTTGCTCCGCCACATCCTTATGGCGTGGGAAAACTTGCTGGTGAGCACTATGCCAGAATATACCACGAGCTCTATGGTCTGGAGACTGTCACCTTGCGATACTTCAGTGTCTATGGACCAAGACAGCTCGGCGATATTGAAAGAGCAGGGGTTATTGCCAAGTTTATCCATCTTGCTTATAGCGGAAAGCCTCTTGAGATATATGGAGATGGAAACCAACAGAGAAACTTTACCTATATCAGCGATGTGGTCAATCTCACCATAAGATCAGCTGAGGCTACTAATGTTGTTGGTGAGGTGATAAATGTTGCCAATCCTAAAGAGGTTTCCGTGAACTACTTAGCTGAAGTTATTGAAAAGGTTATGGGAAGACCATTAGAGAGAAGGTATCTTCCGAAGCTCTCAGGTGACCCAGAGAGAAACCCTGCAGATGTGAGTAAAGCAGACAGGCTTTTAGGATTTGTCCCTGAGATAGATTTTACTGAAGGAATAGAAAGAACAGTAGAGTGGTATAAAAGTGAAAAGTCAAAATGATATATACCCAAGTAAATCAAGTATACAAAGAGAGTGAGGTTGTAAGTTTAGGATGTTGTAAGTTGTAGGTTTGAGCCTTATCTCTTCTACTTCTTCAACCTACAACTTACAACCTACAACAAAAATCTTCGTTAGACCTGTTGTTTTTGGGTATAATTTTTAACTTATGTATATTATCGTTATCGGTTGCGGAAGGGTTGGGGCTGAGCTTTCTCAAGTCTTAGCCTCTGAAGGTCATAATGTAGTTGTGATTGATAGGAACCAGGCTGCCTTTGCTCAATTAGGAGAAGGGTTTAATGGGGTGACTATCTCTGGCTCAGGCTTTGATGAAGAGATCTTGAAAGAGGCTGGAATTGAAAAAGCAGATGCTGTTGCCTGTGTCACGGATAAGGATAATGTAAATATCATCTCTGCACAGGTAGCCAAGAAGGTATTCGGTGTCCAGAAGGTCATTGCCAGAATATACGACCCAAAGAAAGAAGAGACATATGATGAGCTTGGCCTTGATGTGATTGGAGGAACATCCCTTGTTGCTCGCCTGATAAAGGAACATCTTATCTATTCCCATCCTATCCACCGTGTAGCAGATGGAAGATGTGATGTTATTGAGATAGAAGTGAATGAAGAGTTAGAAGCCATCTCTATTGAAAAGATAGAGAAGAAGAGAAAGACCAAGGTGCTTGCCGTAATCTCCGAAGATGAGATATTCAGCCCAGAAAAGGAGATGATTCCAAAGAAAGGTTATGTGCTGATTGCGATAAACAAGAGGGAGATGGAATAATTTTAGATTTTAGATTGGGAAAAATCTAAAATTGAAAATATGTATATCATCATTGTTGGTGGAGGAAAGGTGGGCTATCATTTAGCCAAGATGCTCAAGAAGGATGACCATGAGATAGCCATCATTGAGAAGAGCAAGTCTATTTGCTTTGAAATAGCAGAAGAACGGGCAGACATATTAGTCGTTCGTGGAGATGGCTGTGAATCAAAAAACCTGAAGGATGCTGGGGCAGAGAGAGCAGATGTGATTGCGGCAGTCACAGGCTTTGATGAGGATAACTTAGTCATTTGTCAATTAGCAAAGGAAAAATTCAATATTCCAAGGACTGTAGCTCGGGTAAATGACCCTGATAATGAGCATATATTTGGGGAGTTGGGTGTTAATGTTCCAGTGAACTCTACCTCTATCATTGCTAATATTATTGAAGAAGAGGCGTCATTAGAAGATTTTACTGACCTGATGACCTTACGAAAGGGAAAGATATCCCTTGTCCGGGTTGACCTCACCCCTGAATCTCCAGTGATAGGAAAGATATTAAGTGAAACTGAGCTTCCAGCAAATTGTGTCGTGGCAGCAATCCTCCGCGGAGAAGATGTTCTTGTTCCAAACGGAAGGCTTAAGTTTGCTGAGGGCGATGATGTTGTCGTTGTCTCCTCCATAGAGAATGAGGATGCTGTCTTAGAAAGGCTCTTAGGGAAGATAATATAAAAACTAAAAATCTGCTGGAAGCCACTTATCTAAGGAGAGTTCGTCCTCTTCTTTGTTGATCTCCTTCTCTTGCCGAGGCTTTTCTTCTTCTTTTTTGCCGGAAGAAGAGATGTCTGAAGTAAGTTTCATCTTCTTGATAAACTCTGAAGCGCCTTCTTTTCCAAGCCCATCAATCAAAAGTTTTATTCCTTTCTGGATTAGCTCATCTTTTGCTAATGGCAAAGAAACATCTTCTTTTTCTTCTTCTTTTTCTTTCTTAATAACCTGTCTGAAATTAAGGCAGGTTTCACATTGTTTAATATCAAATATTTGCTCCTCAAGTTTTGTACAGACAGCCTTTTCAAACTTTATCTCAGTCTTTCTTCCACCTACTCCAATGGCTGAGAAGCTCTGGTCTTTCCTCAAAGTAAATTTGAGATGTTCGCACCTTTTCTTTCCAATCCCAACAGGACATATTGTCCTGCACATCTCTTTGGTCACCTCTTTGTATATACTACTAATCTTTTTGCAGACAAAGTTGCCCTCTTCTGTGGCACCAAAATATTCACATCCATCTATCATTTTCTCTACTCCTCTGTATTTATACCAAAGTAAATCAGGTTTACAAAGAGAGTGAGGTTGTAAGTTTAGGATGTTGTATGTTATTTGTTCTACTTCTTCAACTTACAACCTACAACAAAAATCTTCGCTAGACCTGTTGCTTTTGGGTATGCTTCAATATACTTTGCCGCACACCCTCTGGCAAGCTCCCGTATCTGTGCAATATAATCTATCCTCTCCCCTACACTTATAGACTTCAGGCTATCAAGGAGATTGAATATATGAGAACACTTCAAGACATAGTCATAAGCAGGAAGGAAGAGCTTAAGAGCAAGTAGCCTTTTTGCCTCCATCTGATAGATGGAGAATAGCTTTCTTTGCGTCTTGGCAGATGCCTCCTTAAAATTGAAGGTAGAGAACTGCTTCTCATCCTCAAGATGAATATCACCATACTTGACCCCATCTTTCCAGGTAATATCAAAGACGCTGTTTTTTCCTTGAAGATACATAGCAATCCTCTCTAAGCCATAAGTAAGCTCACAACTGATAGGAGCAAGCTTCAAGGACCCCATCTGCTGAAAGTAGGTGAACTGGGTTATCTCCATCCCATCAAGCCAGACCTCCCAACCAAGACCACTTGCGCCGAGTGTTGGCGACTCCCAATCGTCCTCAACAAACCTTATGTCGTGCTTTGATAGGTCTATTCCAAGGGCAATAAGACTTTCGAGATAGACATCTTGAATATCATCAGTTGATGGCTTGATTATCACCTGAAATTGATAGTAGTGCTGAAGCCTGTTTGGGTTCTCTCCATACCTTCCATCTGTTGGTCTACGGGAAGGCTCAACATAGGCAACCTTCCATGGGCTTTCCCCAAGAACCTTAAAGAATGTTGCTGGATTGAATGTGCCTGCACCTACCTCTGTGTCATATCCCTGCCAGATGATGCACCCATAATCTGCCCAGTATTTATAAAGACTAAGGATTATCTCTTGAAAGTTCATCTTAATATTTCAAAGACCTTTGTCTGGTGAACTGGCTCTCCATATTTTAGCTCAACATCCCTTACTCTGGCAGAAGGAGGTCCATTTCCGCACCACTCAATCAACTTTTCCACCTTCTCCTTCTCTCCTTCACAATAGACTTCAACCCTTCCATCTCTAAGGTTTTTTACCCAACCAACGAGACCCAACGAACCTGCCAATCTTTCAGTATAGGCTCTAAACAAGACTCCCTGAACCCTACCAGAGATCAGAATATGACAGGATATCTCACAAGACATCTTCAACACGATCTATCTCAGGGATTTTAGACTTTAAGGCTTGTTCAACAAACCCCTTTAAGGTTACTCTTGCTCCAGGACATCCACCGCAGGCGCCTTTGAGCTTTACCTTCACCACATTATCCTCTGTAAGGCCAATCAGCTCACATCCTCCACCGTGTGTAGCCAACATTGGATTTACATCCCTTTCCAATATCTCTATCACTCTTTCTTTCATATCTAAATTTTACAAGCCCAATCTTTCTTCTGTCAAACTTTTTCCTTGACAAGGAAGGATTTTTAAAGTATATTTTTCTAAGTAAAAGTATAAGGAGGCATAACAATGAAAAAGATAGCTCTTTTTGTTTCGGTATTTATGGGTTTTGGGGCAGTCAAAGGGTTTTCAGGGTATAGTGAGTCGCAATTCTTCTTTGATAGGGGTGAGACGCCAAGGGCTGTTCATTACACAGCCAATGGATTTAAGGCAAATACCACCTATCAACTGAAGTTTTATGGAAAGACTGGGGATTCTGCTACCCAAACTCACTATGTGAAGATTCTATCAAATGATAACGAGTGGTTACCTGTAGGTGAAGATGATTGGTCAGATTGTTTACCAACCTTTACGACAGAGGATAATGGCTATAAAGAGGGCTGGGTCTATGCGAAGAATTCTGAAATGGCAGGGCTTGGAACCTACACCTGTGCCTTTGCTGTCAGGGAGGTAGGAACAGGCGAGATAATGAAGCCAGGAACATTCAGACCCCTAACAATTATGGATATGAATACTGATGGTG
>JAGUXG010000077.1 GCA_020061965.1 bacterium | reverse complement strand
GTGCGTCTGTTAGGCTGTGTATTGAGGAAATACTTAGTGAAGGTCTTCCATCTATATTTACGACTGACATCTATCATCAGAAATGCGGCTTAGTTTATCAACATGTATATGAGTCGTATTATGGGAGTGGGATGAGTGTGTATGCACATCAGAATTGATAAGGAGGTGAATATACCCAAAAGGAACAGGTCTGGCGAAAATCTTTGTTGTAGGTTGTAGGTTGAAGAAGTAGAACAGATAACATATAACTTACAACATCCTAAACTTATAACCTCACTCTAACCTGATTTACTTGGATATAAATTGACTGTCTGCTTGAACGGTAAATTTTCTTGCCTCTTTTTTTACTAAAATAGAGTACAGGAATCTCTGTCAGTTGGGTAAAACTTTACAAAAAACTTGATTTTATCTTCCAAAACAGGTAATCTATACCCAATGTTGGGTAAAGGAGGAGATTTATGTTTGAAGAGATAACTATTTGTCCAGCAACACAAGCAATGTTGCAAAAGGCAAGTAATGAAAATATTAAAACATGCTTTGATCGAGTAAAGGAGCAAAAAGGGTGTCCATTTGGTGAGACAGCGGGGTGCTGCCGGGTTTGCGGCACAGGTCCCTGCAGAATATCACCAAAAAAGGCTGATAAAGAGACAGGTCTGTGCGGTGTCTCAGCAGATATTATTGCCGCAAGAAATTTTGTGCGTATGATTGCAGTTGGAACTGCTGCCCACTCTGACCACGCTCGGAGTGTGGCTGAGGTGCTTTTATTAGTCGCTAAGGGGAAAATTCCTGGCTATACCATAAAGGATACTAAAAAACTTTTGATGATAGCTGAGATATTTGATGTGCAGACTGAGGGTAGAGGAATAGAGGATATTGCTATTGAACTGGCAGAGAAGTGTCTGAATGAGTTCAGCAAAAATGAAGAGCTTACCTTTCTGAAAAGGGCACCAGCAAGCAGACAGGCTTTGTGGAAGGAAAAGAATATTGCCCCAAAGGGCATTGATAGTGAAGTGGTTGAATCCATGGGCATGACCCTGATGGGAAGCTCCTTTGATTTCAAGGAGATTATGAATGCCGGCACCCGTGCAGCATTGGCTGATGGCTGGGGCGGCTCTATGATTGCTACTGAGCTTCAGGATATCTTGTTTGGCACACCCATACCGCTTCGTTCTAAGGTTAACTTAGGGGTACTTAAAGGGGATGAGGTGAATATCATTGTTCATGGCCATGAGCCGCTCCTCTCTGAGATAATTGTTATGGTGTCTAAACAGCAGGATATGCTTGATTACGCTAAAAAACACGGTGCTAATGGCATTAATATTGCCGGTATATGCTGTACTGCCAGTGAGGTCTTGATGCGTCATGGAATTCCATTGGCTGGCAACTTTATTCAACAGGAACTGGCTATCATTACCGGTGCTGTAGAGGCTATGGTAGTTGATGTCCAGTGTGTCTTTCAGAGCCTGCCACAGATAGCTCAATGCTACCATACAAAGGTGATTACCACCAACAAAAGGACAAAGATACCTGGTGCTACTCATATTGAGTTTGATGAGAAGATGGCTGTAAAATCCGCTACTGAGATCATCCGTCTTGCCATTGAGAATTACCCGAAGAGGGATAATCTTAAGGTTGATATCCCTGATGAGGCAGTTGAACTGGTAGCAGGATTTTCTCATGAAACCGTAAATCACATGTTGGGCGGTGCATTTCGTACCACTTACAGACCATTAAATGATGCTATCATTGACGGCAGAATACGGGGTGTGGTAGGCATAGTTGGCTGCAATAATCCAAGGGTAAGGCATGACGATATCCACATTACCTTAGCCAAAGAGCTGATTGCCAAGAATGTGCTTGTTGTTTCAACAGGTTGTGCGGCGATGGCGTTTGGAAAGGCAGGTTTGCTGCTTCCAGAGGCAGCAAAATACGCAGGGCCAGGGCTGGCTGAGATATGTGAGACGGTTGGTATCCCGCCAGTGCTTCATTGCGGAAGCTGTGTGGATAACTCAAGGCTGCTGATTGCCTTAAGTGAGATAGCAAACATAGGTGGATTAGGTGATGACATAGGCGGGCTTCCTGCCTGCGGATGTGCCCCTGAATGGATGAGTGAAAAGGCTATTGCCATTGGGCAATACTTTGTTGCCTCCGGGGCACCGGTATTGTTTGGTGTAGGGTTCCCTATTACAGGTTCTGGTATGAAAGAGCTGTTGTTTAAGGAATATTGGGATGAATACACTGCTCTCTGGGCAGTAGAACCTGACCCAATTAAACAAGCAGAAATGTTGATCAAGTGGATTGATAATGCCAGGGAAAGATTGGGCATAGTAGAAAGACCAGCAAGGATATTGTATGATATGGTTATGAGGAGGGAGCTAAAGTTTTAGCCGTCTTTGAAGTAAAAACCTTGGTGATCGATTATCGGCGAATAAGACTGATTCCCTGATTTTCACTCTCGGTAAAGAGAAGGAGCTATCTAATGGTAACCCAGAAACAAATAGATGAGATTATCCAGAAAATTGCAGAAAACTTTAAACCTGAGAGAATAATCCTCTTTGGTTCTTATGCTACCGGAATACCTACTGAAGATAGTGATCTGGATTTATTGATTATTAAAGATAGTACTCTGCCAGCACGTATGCAAAATCGTAAAGTTAGAAAGATAGTTTCTGATTTGAGAATCCCAGTAGATGTGATTGTGAAAACTGCTAAAGAATTTGAAACATACAAAGATATTATCGGCACCATTATCTATCCTGCAAATAAATTTGGGAAGGTTGTTTATGAATCAAGATGAAATAGATTTTAGATTTATTAGAACTATGTGCTACAGTAAACCCTTCTTTCAAAGACGAATTGGAAGATGCAGACAATCTTACAGACTATGCAGTAGAAGTTCGTTACCCAGATGTCTGGCTTGAACCAGGGGTTGAAGAGGCTAGGGAATCTTTTGAAATAGCCAGAAAAGTAAAAGAATTTGTCCTAAATAACATTAGAAGATAGTCTCTTCTCCAAAAAAGTGTAGTTATCTACAAAAAAAGACAGGTCTCTGAAAACTTATTGAAAGGCATCTGTCTTTTCTAAAGTATTTGTAGCAAGATAAAAAATAACTCTGAAAGGGAAGCAGATGCTTGCTAATAGTATAATATATACCCAAGTAAATCAGGTTTACAAAGAGAACCTGAGGTTGTAAGTTTAGGATGTTGTAAGTTGTAGGTTTGGATCTTATCTGTTATACTCCTACAACCTACAACTTACAACCTACAACAAAAATCTTCTCTAGACCTGTTGTTTTTGAGTATACTATCTATAGTATAATATCTTTAGTAGTTCAATTTCCAATTTTCCTTTCAATTTATTAAACTTTTCAAGTGGTGCGGAAGATGGGAAATTGGAGGGAGAGTAAATATGTCAAAGATAATCGCTCAAGCGGCAATAAGGGGGGCGTATTCGTTAGTTTCAAGAGCAGAGGACGAGCTTAAGATAGCCATCAAGAAGTTTGGCAGGGAAAAGGTTGTGGAATTTCCAAACACAGGCTATTATCTGCCGATTATTTATGGCATGACCGGGATAGCAGTCAAAAAGTTAGGTGATATGGATGAGGCGATTAGCATAGCCAAAGGGCTTTTGCCTCCACATCCATCAGAGAGTGTTTGGTTGCCTTATTTGGGCGGAACATTGGATGCTGGGATGGCTACCTTGTTTGTTGAAGAGATAATTGAGGCATTAAAGTATCTTGAGGAGCCTATGCCGTATCTAATAGCTCCATCTCCAGATGAGGAACATCTCTGGATTGGTGCTGCAGATGATAAGATATTGCGTGAGAGAGGGATTGAGTTTGTAGATGGAACTGCCCCTGGATTTGCAGCTTGTGTTGGTTCCCTTCCTGATGCGGATACTGCGGTGAAGATTGCTCTGGAACTACAGGAGAAGAGTCTCTATGTCTTTATGTGTGCCAAGCATAATGGAAAAAGGATGGCTGAACAATTGAGAGAGAAGGATGTTCAGATGGGCTGGGAGACGCGCCTTGTGCCATTCGGCCCGGATATTACTGCGGCTGTATTTGCACTTGGGTTTGCTGCCAGGGCAGCGATGTCTTTTGGCGGCGTAAAGCCTGGAGATTATAGAAGAATATTGATGTATAATCGTCATCGGGTCTTTGCCTTTGTCCTTGCCTTTGGTGAGGTTACAGATGAATGGTATGCTACGGCTGCTGGTGCTATCAACTATGGCTTTCCAGTGATTGCTGATACAGATATACCTGCCATCTTACCGAGAGGAATATGCCTTTATGAGCATGTGGTACCAAGCATTCCTCATTCTGAGATAGTTTCAAAGGCTTTACAGGTCAGAGGCTTAAAAGTTGTCCACACAAAGATAGATATTCCAGTCTCTTATGCCCCTGCATTTGAGGGTGAAAGAATACGGAAAGAGGATGTTTTTCTTGAGGTATGTGGCTTTAGAACTGGCAAGCCTTCTTTTGAATATGTAGTGATGCGGCCTTCTGAAAGCGTAGAGGATGGCAGGATAGAGGTTATTGGACCTGATTTAGATGAGATACAATCAGGCGAGTCTCTGGCTTTTGGTCTGGTGATAGAGATAGCTGGAGCAAGATTTCAAAAGGATTTTGAGCCAATATTAGAGCGGCAGATACATAAACTTATCAACGAGGCTCAGGGTGTCTGGCATGCAGGACAGAGGGATGGAAACTGGATTAGAATAAGCAAGTCTGCGTATGAGAAGGACTTTAGGCTCAAACACTTTGGAAACATCATCCATGCCAAATACCATGAGGCTTATTCAAGTATAGTGGATAAGGTGCAGATACGGATTTATACGGAAGAAAAAATGGTAAAAGGGTTATTGGCTGAGGCTAAAGCGAGTTTCGTAGCCAGGGATGAGAGGACTGCTGGTATGACTGATGAGGGTGTGGACATATTCTATTCCTGCGCCCTTTGTCAATCCTTTGCCCCGACCCATGTCTGTATTGTCACGCCCGAGAGACCAGGGCTATGCGGAGCCTATAGCTGGCTTGATTGCAAGGCATCTTATGAGATAGACCCTTATGGAGCCAATAAACCTGTCAAGAAGGGTGAGGTGATAGATGAAAAGAAAGGGCAATGGAAGGGGATAAATGAGACAGTTTATGCCATCTCCAAAAACAAGATAGAGCGTATGAATGCCTATACGATGCTTGAGGATGTGATGACCTCTTGCGGTTGCTTTGAATGTATCTCTGCACTTTTGCCCCCTGTCAATGGAATTATGGTTGTTGACCGCGATTCTACAATGATGACGCCCTGTGGAATGAAGTTTTCTACCCTGGCTGGCTCTGTGGGTGGAGGCTTGCAGACACCCGGATTTATAGGTCATTCTAAGTTTTATATTGGTAGCAAGAAGTTCATCTCCGCTGATGGTGGTATATTGAGGCTCGCCTGGATGCCCAAAAGTTTGAAAGAACAGATGAAGCTGAAGATTGATGAGAGGGCAAAGGAGATGGGTGTCGAGGGGTTTTCCGATATGATTGCTGATGAGACAGTTGCGGCTACACAGGAGGAGGTTCTCACCTTTTTAGAAAAGGTCGGACATCCAGTCTTAAAGATGGAACCGATGGTATAGGAGGATATTTCAAATGAAAAAATACGGAGAGTTTGTATTTTCGCCTAAGACTGTGGCGGTCATAGGCGCCTCTACACGTGAGCATACTGTAGGAAGGAGCATATTTACCAACATACTGCTTTCTGGATATACAGGCATTGTCTATCCAGTAAATCCAAAGGCAAGAGGTATTATGGGTGTTCGGGCATATCGCTCGGTCTGGGACATCCCAGGAGAGGTAGATTTAGCAGTAATAATTGTTCCAAATACGGCTGTGGCTCAGGTTTTAGAGGAATGTGGCGAAAAGGGTGTCAAGGAAGCGGTAATTATTACGGCTGGGTTTAAGGAGATAGGAGAGAAGGGCAAAGAGTTAGAGAAGGCTGTGATTGAAGCTGCAAAGAAGCATTCTATCACTTTTGTCGGACCAAATTGCCTTGGAGTTATTAATACTGACCCTCAGATACGATTAAATGCTACCTTTGCGGTAAGTTGCCCAAAACCTGGGAACATAGCTTTTATCTCTCAATCAGGGGCATTAGGGGTAGCTGCACTTGAGTATGCCTATGCAAATAATATTGGGCTTTCAAAATTTGTCTCTATGGGCAACAAGGCTGACCTGAATGAGAATGATATGCTGGAGATAATCAAAGATGACCCAAAGACTGATGTTATCTTGCTCTATCTTGAGGATTTGAGTGAGCCAAAAAGGTTTATAGAATTAGCCAGAGAGATAACTATAAAAAGAAAACCTATCTTAGCCATAAAATCAGGAAGGACTATAGAGGGTGCCAAGGCTGCCTCTTCACACACAGGCGCCTTAGCCAGCTCTGACGAGGTTTACGACTCTCTGTTCCATCAATGCGGTGTTTTACGGGTAGAGACCTTTGAGGAGATGTTTGACTATGCCAGAGCATTTGCCAACCAGCCTTTACCAAAAGGCAATAAGATTGCTATCGTGACCAATGCTGGAGGGCCTGGAATAATGGCTACTGATGCCTGCGTCAGATATGGTTTGCAACTATCCTCCTTTGATACAAGAACCACTGAAACCCTGAAAGCAGGACTTCCTGTAACAGCAAACATAAATAACCCGATAGATGTGATTGGAGATGCCGGAGAAGACCGATATGAAGTTGCCTTAAACTCTTGTCTGGCGGATGAGAATGTAGAGGGAGTGATTGTCATCTCTACACTTCAAGCAATGACCTCTATCAAGGAGATAAGCTCAGTGATTGGCGATATTACAGCCAAACATCAAATACCTGTCCTTGTTTGTTATATGGGTGTAACTGACATCTCTGATGCCTTGAATATCCTTGATGAAAAGCATATTCCACACTATAAATTTCCAGAGGCAGCAGCCAGGGCTATGGCAAGTATGGCTGAATATTCCCTATGGTTGACACGAAAGCGAACAGAAGTCAAGGTATTTACTGATGTTGACAAGGCAAAGGTAGAGGAGATACTTACACAAGCTAAGATGGAAAAGAGGATTTTTTTACCAGAACCACTCTCCCATGAGATACTGAAGGCTTATGGATTTCCGATGATAGAGTCAGCTGTAGCAAAGAGTGAAGAAGAATGTCTGCAACATGCTCAAGAGATTGGTTATCCTGTGGTTTTGAAGATAGTCTCTCCTGATGTTATTCATAAGGTTGATGTTGGCGGCGTCAAGACAAACATCAAAGATGAGACAGAGTTAAAAGATGCTTATAAAAAGGTTTTAGAGAGCGTCAAACAAGCAAAGCCAGAAGCAAGAATTTCAGGTCTCTTTATCCAGAAGATGGCAGCAAAAGGCAAGGAGACCATCATTGGTATGCATAAGGATAATCTCTTTGGCAATCTGCTTATGTTTGGACTGGGTGGTATCTATGTTGAGATATTGAAGGATGTTACTTTCAGGATTGCACCTGTCCGTGAGTTGGGGGCGTATCGGATGATAGAAGAGATTCGTTCCCATAAGATATTGGAAGGATTCAGGGGTGAAAGACCATCGGATATTGCATCTATTGCTGAATGTCTGCAAAGGTTATCCCAGTTAGTCACGGACTTTCCTCAGATAGAGGAGTTAGACATCAATCCTCTCTTAGTCTTTGGGCAGGGAGAAGGCGCTAAGGTGATAGATGCCCGTATTTTGATATGCAAAGATTAATAACTATACCCTTAATTTTACTCTTGCTTCAAGAGGCATATGGAATTGAGATTGAGTTATCAAAAAAGGTTCTTAAGCTCGGAGAGGCTCTTGAAGTAAAGGTAAAGGGAATAGAAAAAAGTGGAAATTACATCTGTTGGCTCAATGACAATCCCTATCCACTCTACCCGTTGAATGCCAGCACCCTGCGGACATTCATTGGATTTGGGGCAAAGTTTAAGGCAAAGACCTGCTCTCTCAGAATAGAAGAGGCAAAAGACTTTATCCTTCCAAATTATGAAAAGAGCAATAGGGAAAAAAATAGCATCTATGTAAAGAGATTAGCAGATGCCCTACGGACAGAGACGCCTGTCCAGTTTTGGACTGGAGGTTTTACATGGCCAACAAGGGGAAGGATCTCTGGAAGGTTTGGGGAGAGGAGGTTTGACCAGAATAACGCCTATCTTGGTATCCACCAGGGGATTGATATCACTGGAAAGACAGGAACACCTGTCTTTTGCCCTAATAACGGCAGGGTTGTTCTCATCGGTAGATTTGATTTAGAAGGAAAGGTATTGGTCATTGACCATGGTCAGGGGTTTGTTTCAACCTACTTTCACCTATCTGAAATTTTAGTAGAAGAAGGTGAGGAAGTAAAAAATGATCAGGTGATTGCAAGGGTTGGGGCAACTGGTCGTGTTACAGCCCCCCACCTACATTTTGGCTTATATATCCACGGCACACCAATTGACCCGCTTTATTGGCTACCCAAAGATACAGCCAAAAATGTCAAATAATGTAACGCTATGAACTTTGGCAAATTCCTATTTTTCTCTACCCTTGATGCAAGATTATCTTTTTACTCTAAATTAAACCTTTCATCTTAAATTTTTCTCCATTTTTTATGCGAAAAATAGGAATTTGAAGATTTTTTCTTTAATTTCCCATTTTCCTTTCAATT
>JAGUXG010000094.1 GCA_020061965.1 bacterium | reverse complement strand
CAAACTCACAACCCTGACTGATAATAATGGGACCTGAGCCTATTATTAAGATTTTATGAATGTCTGTCCGTTTTGGCATAATTTATTCTGGATGCCTAACATAGAACTTAGAACCTTTCCCTATTCACCACGAAACACTAACTTGCTTTCTTTCCATCTCTTTCTTATCCCTATAGTAAAGAAATCCCTGTTTCTTTCCCAGTTCATATAGCTCCTTTGTTATCTGAACATCATACTCGCAATACTCTAATAGCTGGTCAATCTTTCCCTCTCTATACCATTTAATGGCGTCTAAACCACTTCCCTTTTTGCCTTTTCCAAGACTCTCCAAAGCCAGATGATCAAGGCTCAACCTGAAACCCAATTCCTTCTGTAGTTCCTTCATTAGATCAAGGGTAGGAATGCTGAAGAGGTCTTTTTCTGTATATGGCTTTAAGACATAATAGTCAAACCCAAGTATATTGAAACCAACAACACAAGAGGCAGAAAATAGGTCTTCTATCAGGTCTTCTACCTGATTCTCTCTGAAATGGATAAACCTCTCTTTCTCTTCTGAAAAGAGGACGGCACAAGAGACAAGAAGCTCTTCCTTCCTTCCACCTGTCTCCTGAAAGCTCTTCTTTGTCTCAACATCAAAAAATACTTTACCCATAAAATCCTACCTTTTCTCTTATTTTAACCATTGTCTCTTCTGCTATCTTGCCTGCATATCTATTTCCTTCATTTAGAATATCCAAAAGATATTTTCTGTCTTTTTCTAAGGTCTTTCTCTTTTCTCTCGGCTCTTTCAAGGCTTCATTTACACACAAGGAGAGTTCTTTCTTGCATGCCACGCATCCAATCTTTCCTTCTTTGCACAAGTCTTCTATCTCTTTTGCCCTTGGAAGATTAAAGGCAGTCTGAAAAGAGAAGATGTTGCAAACATCTGGATGACCCTTATCGGTTGGATGGATCCTGGCTGGGTCTGTTATCATTGTTCTTATCTTCTTTTCAGTCTCTGCCTCTTGATCAGAGATAAAAATAGCATTATTATAGCTCTTGCTCATCTTTCTGCCATCTATCCCAGGAAGTTTTGGGGTCTCTGTCAAGAGTGCTTCTGGGACTTCAAAGGTCTTTCCATAAAAATGGTTGAACCTTCTGACGATCTCCCGAGTCAGCTCAAGGTGCGGCAATTGGTCAATGCCTATGGGAACTGTTGTTGCCTTGTAAAGGAGTATATCCCCTGCCTGAAGGACAGGATAGCCAAGGAATCCATGGGTAGAAAGGTCAACATTTTGAAGCTCCTTTATCTGCTCTTTATATGTAGGATTGCGCTCAAGCCAGCCAATAGGGGTGATGATAGACAGGAGCAGATAAAGCTCAGCATGCGAACTGACCTTTGATTGGCAGAAGATTATGCTCTTTTCTGGACTGATTCCACAGGCAAGCCAATCCAAAAGTATCTGATAGGTATTTTCAGAAAGGTTCTCTGAAGAAGCATAATCGCTCATTAAGGCATGCCAGTCAGCAATCATATAGAGGCATTCGTAATTATCCTGGAGCTTCTTCCAGTTCTCTAATGCACCCTTCAAATGACCAAGGTGTAGCCTTCCTGTGGGACGCATTCCTGAGAGAACTCTTTTCATCATTGAAGGCAGGATAGAGGGTTTATTACGCTTCTGTTCTTTCTGACCTCAAAGTCAAGGTGTGGCCCTGTACTCTGTCCTGAATTCCCAAGTGCCGCAATTCTTGAAGACTGTTCAACATAATCCCCTACATTTACATTTATTCTTGACAAATGAGCATATTGGGTCTCATATCCGCCTGAGTGTCTTATATTCACTGTCAAGCCATAGCCACTCTTCCAACCACAAAATATAACCCGGCCAGGGGCAGCAGCCTTTATGGATGAACCATAAGGAGCAGAGATATCCACGCCTTTATGAAAGGATGTATTTCCAAAGATAGGATGGATGCGGAATCCATGTCTTGATGTGATGCGACCAGCACAAGGCATAATAAAACCTGAATTACTCCAAGATAGAAGGAGTTGAGCCTTAAGGGGTTTTGCGCCTGGAAGGAAGATGGCATCTCCTGTCCTGACAAAAGAGGTAGATATTTCATTTACCTCCTGTATCTTTTTCAGGGAGATGCGATATGCTCTGGCAATATCCCAAAGGGTTTGACCCTTCTTCACCTTATGGAGAATCCCCTTTTGATCTGGAATCTTTAGAGTCGTTCCTATCAACAACTTATTGGAATTCAAAAGGTTTGTCTGGATGATTGTCGGCACATCAATCTTAAATCTCTGCGAGATTGACCAGATATTATCTCCACTTTGAACAATATACTGTGTCCAGACAATTCCCTTTTTCTCCTTTTGAACAGAATTGAGCCCATTCTCTTTGAAGATTATTGGAAGGAAGAAGTCTTTGCTTGTAGATAAAAATACCTTATCTTGCGAAAAGTGTCTTTTTATCCCAATGGATGAGGCGGATATAACAAGGAGGCTTAAAATAACAGGCAGAAAACTCCTCATTTTGGTATTATATCTCTATCTTCCTGTTCTTGTCAATATAAAATCATACAGGTGTGTAATCTCTCAGTTATCAATTGAGAGTGTAAAAAGGGGATAATGAGATAAGGTGGTTAAACCTCTATCTCTCCATATCTTGTAGCACAGCAACTTAAGGTTAGGGCCAAAGGAAGAAGACCTATATGAGTGGGATATTCCTCTATATTGACTGCCAGGGCTGTTGTTTTGCCACCTAAGCCTGCTGGACCTATTCCAAGATTATTTATCTTCTCCAATAGACTTTCTTCAAGTCTGGCTATTCTTTCATTCTGATTTCTTAAAAGACCCCTTATCACTGCCTTTTTGGAGAGGAGGAGTGCCTTAGCACTATCCCCTCCAAGGCCAATACCAATAAATAAAGGTGGGCAAGCAAAGGCAGCCTTTTCCTTGATATGGGCCAGAATAATATCAGTAATTGCCTCCTCTTTCTCTGTTGGTCTCAACATCTTTAATAAACTCATATTCTCAGAGCCTCCACCTCTTATCAGAAGTTGAATCTTTAAGCTATCCCCTGGTGTTATCTCTGTATGGATTATAGCTGGGGT
Organism: bacterium; assembly: GCA_020061965.1. GTDB lineage: Bacteria > UBA9089 > UBA9088 > UBA9088 > JAGUXG01 > JAGUXG01. The sequence goes on along the minus strand of JAGUXG010000094.1, from coordinate 906 downwards.
GTTGTCTTCTGTATTCTTTCTCATAAGGGGTGAGCCTACCATTGACATCCTTAAATATCCTTCTATATATCCTTTTCTCACGCCAGAATTTATTGCAGGGTATAAGCCTTTTGACCTTATATCTTCTCCGACTTCAACAAAGAATAGGCAAAGCCCTGTATCCTGACAGATTGGAATCTGTTTTTCTTCGGCTATTCTGCTATTTTCAATAAGGATAGATAAGACCTCTTTTGCCCTTTTATTGGTCTCATCATCTTTGGCAGAGATCAGGCAAGAGAGAATATCATCAGGCAGGCTATAATTTACCTTCTGGACAAAGGAAGCTATCTTTTCTGTGATATGGGAAGAATCTATCTCTCTCATATTTTACTCTCTAATAAGTCCTATAATCTTCTCAACTCCTTTATATCAACCAATATCTCTCTTGGCTTTGAGCCATCAGGTGGGCCGACTATTCCCTCTTCTTCCATCTTCTCAAGGAGCGTGGCAGCCCGATTATAGCCTATCTTCAGCTTCCTTTGAATCATAGAGGTTGAGGCATAGCCTGTCAGACCTACAATGCTCAATGCCTTCTCATACATATCATCATCCAATTCTTCTTCTTTTTTTTCAACCTTCTCCTTTATCTCTTCAAATTTAAGTCTCTCTCCGGCAGTCTCTGCTTCATAGGCTCTGACAAACCCACAAACCCTCTCTATCTCTGATAGAGATAGATATGCACCCTGTGCCCTTATTGGCTTTCCTACGCTGGCTGGAAAGTAGAGCATATCGCCTTTGCCGAGTAGCTTCTCTGCTCCCATCATGTCAAGGATTGTCCTTGAGTCTATCTTGGAGAAGACCTGAAAGGCTATACGGGAAGGAAAGTTTGCCTTGATTATCCCTGTGATAACATCCACAGATGGTCTT
>JAGUXG010000193.1 GCA_020061965.1 bacterium | reverse complement strand
CTTGGGTATATGTTTGGTGATTGGTTATTGGATATTGAGATTTGTTTGTATCTTGGAGCTTGGTTATTGGTTATTTTACAAAAGGGGAGCTAAACACATACTAACGTTTTTATTCTTTATGCCGATATATAAAAGAGATGGTTTGTAAAGGATGTTTGAGAAACAACGAAAAATTGATAGACTTGAGGAGGGAAAACAGACTTCTTAAGGCAAAGATTCTTGATCGCGGAGTAGGCAGGATGGTTTTTTGGTTCTGGAGCCCATTCTTCTAATAAACTGCCGGTCAAGAGCAATAGTCTTGAGGAGAGTCAGAAGCTGTGTGGTGGGGCAAAAGCAGGAGATTCGGGGCATGGTCGCAAGTGGTCAGAGATAGACCATGCTGTCCGTATCATAGAGGTATCACCTTGATTCTGAGCACACAATACTTAATTATGGTTTATAATTCCACATTATTACTGTCCCATATATCAGCAATAGAAGACTGGAAGATAGGCTTAAAGAGGGCTGTATTTATTGTTATGCCCAATTAGACTTTTTTATTGAGCATCTCTATGGAAGCCTTATAGCACATTTGACAGATTCAAGCAAACTTGTATAAACTTCTTTGAGGATATTCTTCAGTATAGAGATGAGCTATATTCGTTATTGACTGAAGATTTTCAGATTATTGGACTTTAGAGTTTTGAAAAGGCCGGTTTATTTTGGGCATACTTACTTTTTTTCCAAAAATTCAAAAAGATATCTTGAAAATTGCGGGAGATTATCAAGATACGAGAAATGACCTGCACCCTTTATTATAACAAGCTCAGAGCCTGGTATCTGCCTGTTCATTATTCTGGCTGAGGATAGAGGCACATCTCGATCATTCTCTCCCCAGATGAGGAGTGTTCGCTTGTCGATCTTAGAAAGTAGGGGTTTCAGGTCAGAATTCACCACCCTGACTAAAGTCTGCTTCAATATACCTGCTTCTTTCCAGTCTTTTGAACCTATGAGGTCATAAATCCTGGGCTTTAGAGATTCAATCTTGCCGAGCGTCTTTGCCAGAAAGAGTTTTAGCCAGTACATTGGTGGTCTCCTTTTTATCCCTGCAGCATTGATCAAGATAAGTCTATGAACAATCTCAGGATAGTTGACAGCCAAATATATAGCTATCCTTCCACCAAAGGAATGGGTGACTAAATCTGCCCTATCTATACCTAAAGCAGAAAGAAAATCTTTTATAAATGAGGCATAATCCTCTATGGAGAAGCTTTTTGGCAGGTTTGTTCTTCCAAATCCAGGTAGGTCAATGTTTATGACTTGGAAACGGTCTTTCAAAAGATTCAGAATGGGTCGCATGCTTCCAGAGCTTCCACCCCAGCCGTGTAGAAGTAAAACAGGTGTGCCTTCCCCTGCCTTTTCATAGCAACACCTTATATCTCCTACTTCTATGAACATAAAATCTTGGCAATGTCTGCCACCCTTGCACCCAAAGCCTCTCCTGCTTTCAAAGCTTGGTCATCTGGCTGACCCTGGCAGGCAACGCCGTAGTGTCCACCAACCCTTATTGGGTCACCAACGACAATCATTCCATAGATAAGCATCGCCTGAAGTATAGAAAGAATGGTCGTCTCCTTTCCGCCTGTGTGATGACCACTTGTAGCAAAACCAGCACCTATCTTTCCCTCCATTCCTCCTTCTCTTCGTAATCCAACGAACCTATCAAACATGTCCTTCAGCTCCGCAGACATTGTTCCAAAATAGACAGGAGAGCCAGCAATGATGCCTTTGGCTGAGGCAAAATCTTCCCTGGTCACATCCTTTGCCCTCTTCAAGACAGCTTTAGCCTCATCAATGCTATCCACACCCTTAGCCACAGCCTTTGCCAGCCTTTCAGTATTCCCACTATTAGATGTCCATGCCACCAATATTTTTACCATATTTGTATTATATATTTTTTATCTTTATCTGGTCAAGAAATTTTTATATGCTCAAGAAACACGAGGTTTACCGAAGATTTTTGTTGTAGGTTGTAAGTTCCCATTTTCCGCACCCTTTGATAAGGTTTAACAAATTGAAAGGAAAATGGGAAATTAAAGAAGTAGAACAAATAACATACAACTTACAACACCCTAAACTTACAACCTCAGGTTCTCTTTGTAAACCTGATTTACTTGGGTATAATTCTTACGAAGGCAAGAATTATCTTGAGAAAGGGGCAAGGTCAAAAGAAGATGGCAGAGAGCCTTCTTTTATCTTAAAGAGTAGATTGGCACAGACCATGGCTCCGTTATCTGTACAAAGGTTCTTTTCTGGAAGAAAGAGCGTTAAACCTTTCTCTTTTGCCAAAAGAGTGAGTTCCTCCCTGAGCCTGTTGTTTGCCACAACCCCACCACCAGCGATTATACTCTTTGCTCCTGTCATTGAGATTGCTTTTAGTGTATTTATAAGAAGGTGCGAGACAACTGCTTCTTGAAAGGAAGCGGCAATATCTTCCTTCCTTGGGCATTCCTTTAACTGATAATAGACTGCTGTCTTCAATCCAGAGAAACTGAAGTTAAGATCGCCACTCTTTATCTTTGGGATAGAAAATTTTATCGCTTTAGCATCCCCTGTCACGGCTATCCTTTCAATCGCAGGGCCCCCAGGCCAGCCTAATTCAAGAAGCCTTGCCACCTTATCAAAAGCTTCTCCTGCGGCATCATCAAGGGTTCTGGCAATAGATTCTCCTTTCCCCCATCTTTCCAAAAAGACGAGCTCAGTATGTCCCCCTGAAACAAGAAGCCCAATGCCAGGAAATGGAATTTCATTCTTAGTGAGAAGCGGAAGGCAAAGGTGCGCTTCTAAATGATTTATCCCAAAGAAT
>JAGUXG010000238.1 GCA_020061965.1 bacterium | reverse complement strand
TTTAGGGAATATCTATGTTAGCGGATATGAGTATGTTGCAGGCGAAGGCTCTAACATCTGGGTTCGTAAGTATGAAGGCTCAGGTCCTGGCACAATAACCAACACCGCCTATCTCTACTACCAAAACCTTGTCGGCACTCTATTTGTCTCCACAGCTACAGTCTCGGTTGTCTGTGAGGGTGGGGTGGAGAACCCGAATATTGTCGTGACCAAGACTGTCAGCACGGGTACAGTGACAAGGGGCGGAATCCTAACTTACACCATCAGCTTTACCAACAGCGGATCAGGTACAGCCAGATTTGTTGTGGTTACAGATGCAATTCCAGCAGGAACAGAGTATATCGTAGGTTCAGCCCAAGCAATCTCTCCATCAGCCAATATCACCTATTCGCACGACTTCGGAACCAGCTATAATTTATCGCAAGGCCCACCAGTCACCCATATCAAATGGAGCCTTGGAAGCGACCTGGCACCAGGAACAAGTGGCAGCGTCAGATTTCAAGTGCAGGTAAAGTAAGGGAGCGGATATACAAGTGGAGCTTGACAAGTAACCTGGCAGCAGGAGCCACAGGCAGCGTCCAATTTCAAGTGCTAGTTAAATAAGGGAGCGGATATAAAAGAAAGGGTGCCTCTTCCTGGGGCATCCTTCTCAGCAACATAAGGAGGTTACATGTTAACTAATTATACACTGACGATTGTAAAAAGTGATGGTTGGTATGCAGGTTTTGTTAAGGAATTGCCTGGTGCTCATTCACAAGGGAAGACCATAGAGGAAGTTAAAGAAAACATAAAGGAATCAATAAAAATGGTCGTCGAATCTAATTATAGACACCTTCTTGAAGGCTATGAAAAGGTTATTGAAGAAAAAATATTTGTAAAGATTTAGGTATCCCAATTATAAAAATCAGGTAATGAACAGGACGGCATCAGTGCCGGGTACAATAGAGACAGTTACCATTAATATCTGTTAAGGAGATAAAGATGGAGATTATAAAAGGAATAGAGGTTTTGGAAGACAAAATGGTTATCGACTTAAAGACTTGGAGTGATGTGGCAGAGGAGATATACGATGTTTTGGTTTCTGCAAAGAGAGATAGAGAGCCTGTTGTCTCCTGGGAAGGGCTGAAGACTGAGATGAATGAAAGCAGAGCATAAGATAGTCTTTGCCAAATCAGCTGCGAATGAGTTCAGGGCCTTGCCACAGGATCTGAAAGAGAAGATGAAAACTGATGTATTATCTGATATAGAGCATCAGAATGTTGATGTCAGAAGGCCTAATGCCTGGAATCCTTCCTGCTTGACCTAAGGATAAGGGTTGTATCCTGCTCAGCTTATCCTTTGTCTCGTTTGACAGGGAAGGGATTTTAGAGTAGTCAAAATTTGGAGGAATCAAGATATTTTCAGCTCTCTTCATCTGGACTATCTCCTGCATCTGTCTTTTGATATAGCCTTCATACCTCACCTCTATCTCTATCTGCTCTATGACAGGCTCTGGAATATCCTTTTTTGATACATCGGCGTATGATACGCTGGTCTTCCTCAAGATAAAGATGGTCTTATCTCGTCTCAGCCTATCCAATTCCTCTCTTATCAATCTCCTCTTTTCCTGCATCCTCTGCAGGGTCTCTTTATCAATAAGCCCAAGCCTTGCTCCATAATCCATCAGCCGCAGGTCAGCATTATCTGCCCTGAGCAATAGCCTGTATTCTGCCCTTGATGTGAACATCCGATACGGCTCCTCTGTTCCCTTTGTAACCAAGTCATCTATGAGGACGCCGATATAGGCCTCATCCCTTCCCAAGACTAATCTCGGCTCCTCTTTCAAGGATAACCCGGCATTTATTCCAGCTATAAGCCCTTGACAACCTGCCTCTTCATAGCCTGAGGTGCCGTTTATCTGGCCAGCCAGAAATAGCCCAGCAATACCTTTTGTCTCTAAATTCGGTTTCAGTTGGGTTGGATAGGCAAAACAATACTCCACAGCATAGCCTGGTTGCAAGATTTTAGACTCTTCTAAACCTGGGATAGTCTTCAGGATAGCCTCCTGAACATCTAAAGGAAGTGAGGTTGAGACTCCATTCAGATACATAACATCCGAATCCAATCCATCTGGCTCAACAAAGATGTGATGGCTCTTTTTATCTGGAAATTTTACCACCTTATCCTCTATAGACGGGCAGTAACGGACCCCTGTTCCCTTTATCTTCCCTTGATACAAAGGCGACCTATGGATGTTTTCAATGATAATTTTATGTGTCTGGTCTGTTGTTCGGGTCAGGTAGCATGGGAGCTGGGGCCTATTTAGTCTTTCTTCTGAGAAGGAGAATGGCTTTGGATCGGTATCCCCAGGTTGAATCTTCATCTTGCTGTAGTCAACAGTATCTTTATGAACCCTTGGAGATGTGCCTGTCTTCAACCTACCAAGCAAAAGCCCTAACCCCTTTAGATCTTCTGAAAGCCCTGAGACAGCCTCCTCTCCCATCCTTCCACCAGACCAAGACTCTTCTCCGATATGAAGGGTTCCTGAAAGAAATGTGCCAGTAGTCAAGACAACAGCTTTAGCCAAAAAGGTTCTGCTCTCCTCTGTCCAGACACCAACAATCCTGCCATTCTCTACCAAAATTCTGCTTACCACTCCCTCTTCTACTGGAATCTGACATTCTTTAAGCCTGTCTTTCCACCAAGCAGAGTAAGCCAGTCTATCTGCCTGGGCACGAGGAGACCTGACAGCAGGACCCTTTGTGGTATTGAGCATCTTAAACTGAATGCCTGTTGAGTCTATGTTTTTAGCCATAAGACCACCTAAGGCATCAATCTCACGCACAATCTGACCCTTGGCTATACCTCCTATGGCAGGATTACAGGACATAACGCCAATTGTCTCTTTTTTAGTGGTGATAAGGATGGTAGAAAATCCCATTCTCTGGCAGGCAAATACAGCTTCTAACCCAGCGTGTCCCCCACCAATGACAATTATGTCATAACGATTCATTATAACTTGTAAGAAATGCTTCAAATAGTAGTTACTTGTTGAGCCTCTTCTAATTTTATACCCAAAAGCAACAGGCCTAGCGAAGATTTTTGTTGTAGGTTGTAAGTTGTAGGTTGAAAAAGCAAAATAAATGTATGTGTTTAGGTGAAAAAGAAATGAACTTGAAAAATAACCAAGATACAAGAAACAATAACCAAACAATAACCAATAACCAAATCTCAATAACCAAACAAAAAGGTTAGAGAATATGATTATGTTTGGTGATTGGTTATTGGATATTGAGATTTGTTTGTATCTTGGAG
>JAGUXG010000234.1 GCA_020061965.1 bacterium | reverse complement strand
TCTGATGCTACATCAACATTGATGACAACCCTATTCGGCTCATACTTAGTAATTTTACATCTTGCATTTTTCATTTTACATTTTACATTTTTCATTTTACATCTTACATCTTTCATCTCCTCTGGTTCTTCCTCTAATATCACCTCTTTTTCTGGGTCAAACCCTGTGCCCATTATGTAGTCTAAAACCCTTTTTTTATCCTCAATCACCCTGAAGCCTTCCACAAAGAATGCCTTCGGAAGGCAATCAGGATTCTCATAAACCTTAACAGAGCCATCGGATATTAGTTGTAAGTCAGGTATCTCCAAATAGAACCGAGACAGAACATATCTCACATTCATCATATCAAAGCCAGGAAGGAAGATTCTGCTATTCTCTTGAATAATACCAGAGGCGGATATGAGATTTAGTGGGTCTTTGAGTGGCAAGGACTCCATCCCAAACCAATTAAAAGTCTTATATAAAAGGTTTCCTGAAATAAATCTCCAGCCTTCTCTCATATTCTCTATGTTGGTCTTAAATGCACCCATATTCACCATCGCACGGACCGTTGAAGGAAGGCTCATAAACCGTCCATCCTTTATCAGATTGACCGTGGAAGGCTTCTCATAGAACTTATCCTCTACAAGATAGTTGAGCCTATAACCTGCTATGAACAGATCTATTGTGTGCAACAGAATGAGCAGAGGAAAGAGATAGGCTCTCTTTAGAAAGAGGAGAATAGAGGCAGAAAGCAGAATAGAGACTACCACCAAAGAGCTTTTTATGTTTTGGCTATGCCAAAGAAAGACCTCTTTTACAGATGTTGGAAGGATAAGAACCTTTACAAAAGACTTTAGCCACTCAACATCGAACCTTTTGTATAGCAGCACCACAAGAATCAAGTAGAGAAGGAGAGATAGAAAAAGCATCTTATCCCATCGCTTCTTGAGAAGATTCTCCTTCACAAAGAAGAACCCAAGACCTGCCAAAATAGAGAGAAAGAGGGTGATATGGGAGAATGCCTTTACAGGATACCTGATTAAACTTATACCTGGAACTAATTTATAAACAATATAGTGAAAAGCCGTATATTTACCAAAAGCAAAGAAAAGAAGAAAAAGAATGCCGAAAGATATGAAGAGAACACCCCTTTTTCTTATACAGAAGACTGCAATCATTGCAAAGAAGATGGGCAATATCCCTAAATATACACTGAGTAGCCACCACTGACCTATATATGGAAATCTGTATCCCTCAATAGGTATTGTGGTGAAGCCTGGAAGAATAAAACCAATAAACTCCCAGGGACTGAATGATGCATCTGTTGTATATGCGTATGGAAGGCCTTCAGAACGAAACGATAGAGAGAGGATTTCAGTAAACGGCAGAATTTGAAAAGAAAAGAGTCCAAGAGAAGCAACTGCCACAATAAAAGAGTTTTTGATAGAAAAAAGGCTCCTATCTTTTACTGCATAGTAGGTAGTCAAGATAAGAAGAATCAAGGTGTTGATATAGAGAAATTCACATGTTCCACACAAGAATTGAAGACCTAAACATCCTCCAGCTCCCACCCCATATCTTAGGTCTTTGAGTCTTTCTGCTCTAAGGATAGCCAAAAGGAATATAGGCGTCCAACAAGCTCCATGTACCACAGTTATGTTTATTCCGGAAAGCATAAAGCCTGAAATCCCATAGGTTAAGCTTGAGAATAGAGATGAGAGGCTGTCTGTCCAATCCCTCATCAACCAGTACATAAAGAGGCTGGCAAGGAAGAAATGAATAACAATGAAAAGGTCTATTCCGAAATTGAAGGAAAGAAGGTAGATTATTGCTGAAATTGGATAGAAGAGACCCTTATCAGGCTGGGCAGCAAATGGTGCTCCAAAGAGGTTGTAAGGATTCCAGAAAGGAATTGTGCCTTCCCTAATAGACTGGCAAACAAAAAACTTGTTTGGATAGAAGTAGGAAGAGAAGTCTCTCCAAACAAAGGTCTTTTCTGTAAAGAGCACTCTAGCAAAGAAGAGGAGTATTATCCCTGATAGTATGAGCAAGGCTATTCTGTCTTTCATCTGGCTTTTGCTCCTTCTAAATTCATAGCCTTCTCCTGAAACTCTCTTGCCAACCTGTCTTCGCCCTTTTTAGAGTAAATCTCTGCTAATATGGAGGCTGCATCTGGGTTCTCTTTCCCATACCCTATATTTTCAACAACAAATCTTGCTATCTTTTCTGCTTTATCAAGCTCTCCAAGGTCTAAATATGCCATTGCCATTTCATTATAAGGAATGATATAGGATGGAAAGACCCTGATTGCTTCTGTAAGATAAATGATAGCATCTTTGGGCTTGCCCATTCTGCGATAGACTCCTCCCAACATTGTAAGAACCATCTCATCCTTGCTGAAACTGAGCCCCTCTTCTAAGTTTTTCACGCCCTCTTCTAAGAGTCCGTCTTCAAAATAAAGCTCACTTAAGATACACCTTGTCTCTGCATCCTCTGGCTTAAAAGAGAGTGCTGTCTTATAAGCACTGATTGCATCTATTTTCTCGCCCCTTTTTTTATAAGCATCACCCAATAGACTATAAAGATCTCCTTTGTCTTTATTCTTGTCAAAATCTTTATAACCTGTTAAGAAGAAGATGAGTGCCAAAAAGGATAACAGAACTAACCTCAACCTTCTTTTCTTAAAAAAGGAGAGTGTAGCCACAGCCCCTGAAACAGCAAATGGTATCAGAAATGGTATCACAGGAAGCCTATACCTTGCTGTGACAAAAAAGAGGATAACAGAGGTAGTGTAAGAGATAACAAAGATGTAAAAGATGGAATACCTCCTTCTTAATAACATAGGAAAGTATACCTTATAAGTAATCTTGGCGAAGCCAAGATTTTTATACTTTTTGCGAAGCAAAAAGTATCTTGACACCAACAAAGCCATTCCCAATATGCCCAATGGCCCAATTATTCTAAAGTCTATCACCAAAAACTTAAGAAGGAGGGAACAATCCTCTTTGAAAGGCTGGTACGGAATATTTCTCTTTATCTCATAAGATTGCCAGAATAGAAAAAATTTCTTTATTAACAGCTTAATATATCCAACAGGGTCTTCTTTGATGAAGGAAAATGCCTTATGATACCAGTATCTATTCTCTTCAGAAGCTGTTAATCGTTTACATAAGACCCTCGCAGGCTCTCCCACTAACCGTTCCCATTCCCTTCCAGGTCTTACCTGGGTTGACCTGTCATAGTCTGGGTTGTTTCCTATGAAGAAGTTTATTCCGCTGTTTGATGAGATGAAAATAGCCTCTCCTCCAACAACCCAGTTCCTATAAGTGATCAGGAGAGGTGGAATGAGCATTCCAAAGAGAAATAGCAGGGCAAAACCCCTTTTTCTAAAAAGGAGCCAGAAGAAGGTTGCCAGACCAAAGAGAATCACATTCTGACAGGTCAGAGCAGAGAGCCCCAAAATGATTCCAGAGAAGAATAGGACCCCTCTTAAAAGAAGAAAGACTGCCAAAAGATTCAAAAATATAGCCAGCACAGGAGGAAGGAGTTGTGCCTCATACCAAACCATTACAGGATATATAGCTAAAATTAAAGAGGAAATGAATGCAACAGGCCTGTTGAAGGGCATCTTTGTTATGAAATATAGAAGAAGGCAAGAGAATGAACCTATTATGAGTTGAACCACCCTTGCAAAGTAGATGTTTTCGTTGAAGATGTAAAGTGTGCCAAGAAAGTAAGGGTATAAAGGTGCTTGCCAGAAGACATATTCTCCTATCCATTCACCCCTTGCTATCCCCTTTGCCAAATCATGATAGGTGCCTTCATCCACTACTGGGACTGTAGATAAAGGGGTCCTTGAGAACTCTAAGAAGTGTATAGTCCTTATAAAGAGCGCAAGCAGAAATATTGCCAGAAGCAATAAGCTCTCATTCCTTTTTAGCCAATAAAGAGATCCTCGCATATCTTATAAAAAGCCCTGCAGATATTATTATGCAGGAGGCCAAACTTCCTATCAACCCAATGATAAAGGTTTTTGGAAGATATCTAAACTCTACTCTATGCTCTCCTCTATCTACCCTCACAGCCCGAAAGCAGTAGTTTGCTTTGTATATCTTG
>JAGUXG010000126.1 GCA_020061965.1 bacterium | reverse complement strand
CAGTAATATCAATTGCTCCGTTAATATTAATGTGTTGGCGTGTCCTTTATTGCTTTTTATCTCTTTTGTTGTTCCTTTTTTAATCCACCCATAAATTCCCATTTTCCGCACCCTTTGATAAGGTTTAACAAATTGAAAGGAAAATGGGAAATTGTTGCAATCTATATTTGGCTTTTCTTATACTTCTCTGAGGAATGGAAGAGACCCTTTTATCTGCCCAAGCCTCTATTTCACCTCACATCTACACTGTCTCTGAGATTACAAACAAGATAAAAACTCTCCTTTCTGAAGCCTTTCCCTTTCTCTGGATAAAGGGAGAAGTATCAAATATAACCACATCTAAGGCAGGTCATACTTACTTTACCTTAAAGGATAAGGATAGTCAGATAAGTTGTGTCCTCTTTGTCAGGGCAAGGCTCAAAATTCCCATCCTTCCACAACAAGGAGAAGAGATTGCTATTGGCGGGCTCCTCACAGTATATGAAAAGAGCGGTGGATACCAGATAATAGTAGAGGAGATTCTCTCTTTGAGCAAAAAGGGAAAGCTGTGGATAGAGTTTGAGAGACTGAAAGAGAGCCTCAAGAAGGAAGGGCTATTTGATTCCAGGCACAAAAAACCCATTCCTGCACTTATTGATAGGGTGGCTCTCGTAACATCGCCAACAGGTGCGGCAATTCAGGATATATTAAAACACCTGCCTGACATAGAGATACTGATCTTTGGTGTGCAGGTTCAAGGAGAAGGTTCAGCCAGTCAGATAGCCTCTGCCATAGAAAGGATAAATAGGCTGAAAGAAAAGTGCGATGTCATTATTGTAGGCAGGGGTGGTGGCTCAATAGAAGACCTCTGGTCATTCAATGAGGAACTTACTGCCAGGGCAATATTCTCTTCGCTCATTCCAGTAATCTCTGCGGTTGGACACGAAACAGATGTGACCATTTCTGATATGGTGGCTGATGTACGGGCTCCGACACCTACTGCAGCAGGTCAGATGATTAAAAAGATGCGGGAAGAGATAATAGCAAACCTGAAAGACCTTTCTTTCAAGCTCACAATGCAATTAGAGCATCTGACAAAGAGAGAGTCAGTAAAGCTCAAATCTCTTGCAAGTTCACTTGTCTTTACCAGACCATATCTTCTTGTTCTCAAATGGCAACAGAGATTGGATGACCTTTGTTTATCTTCAGAAAGGCTAATCAAGTTAATGGTGAGCAGAAACTCAGAAAGGTTTAGAGGGCTATCTGAGGTCTATAAAAGGGTGGAGAGCAAGGTTATAGATACACAGAAGAAGAGGTTGATGGTCTTTGAGTTTGAGCTTTCGGCAAGAATAGATAAGATTATCGCCAAGCAAAAGGTGAGATTGGCCTCTACTTCTTGCATCTCCTCTTTGGACCCAAAAGCACCCCTCGTAAGAGGATACAGCATAACCTATAAGAAAGATGGCTCAATTGTGAGAAAGGCAGAAGATATAAAGGAAAAAGAGTGCCTTAAGATAAAACTTGGCCAGGGTAGGATAGAGGCTGAGGCAATAAAGATATGGAGATAACCAAAGTGAAAAATTGACTTACCAACTCCTTTTGGGTATACCATCAGTCAGTCATCTTGCTATGGAGCAAAATTAAACTATCTCTCTTGCTCTCCCTATCGTGTGCCTATAACCAGATTAGCCGCTGCCCAGGCAAGGCTGAAGAAGGGATGAAGCCAAAGATACTGCTTCTTCCGAGGTTTTGGCTGGAATTATTCCCTCTATATCCCATGTAGCCAGGCCGATTATTGGAATCTTACTTGAAAGTTCAAATCCAAAATCTTCTGTCTCATCTGTGGATTCTTTCTTGTCTAAGGGAACCTATCTTGGCAGGAAGATATTCAATATTCTCTCGGCAATCACATCATTTATCCCTGGGTCGGAAAAACCTTTTTGGAAAGCTGCTTTGGCATGGGCTATCTCTGCCTCTCTTATATCAGGCGACTTCTTGACGATATTGACTAACTTAAAAAGCTCGTATGCTGTCCTTGCAGATTCAGATATGGTCGCTTTATCCTCACCTGAAGAAGCAGACAAAGCAGATAACTTGGGAAGATCATAAACTCTCTTCTTGTTATCAGAGGCAAGAATCTCAGAAAAAGATGGACCTGTCTCCTCCTTCTTCTGGCTCTTTCCTTTTGAATTCGTCTCATAAGACTTTATCGGGTTATCATCAACCTTAAAAAAATCCATAATTTTCTCCTATCTCTTGCAAAGCAAGAGATACATAGACTCCCTCTCTTTATTTATCGGCATTTTTTGAAAAAACCTTGAGCAATATTTCACTTTTCACTTTTCGCTTTTCATTATACACTTATTATATGAAAACACTCCTCAGGCTACTGAAATATATCCTCCCTTTCAAAAAACAGTTACTTGGTGCGTCAGGCTGTATGCTTATCTATTCCGCAGCCACTGTGGCTATGCCCTGGATGATGAAGCATCTTATAGATGCGCTGCCAGACAAGGACCCAGACAAGATAAATTCAATCCTCTTAGTAACCTTTGGAGTAGCCTTTATTCTGAGTATTTCAAGGTATGGACAAGCGATACTCTTAAGTTTTATTGGCCAGCGGGTCATATTTACCTTAAGATGTAAGATATTTGACCACCTTCTTGGGCTTTCTATCTTCTTCCACAAGGAAAAAAAGAAGGGCGAGATTATCTCAAGAATAACCAATGATGTTCTTATCCTCCAAAACTTTTTCCAAGAAGAGATATTGAGTCTTATAAAAAACCCTTTTATTGCACTAGGTTCTATCGCAGTCTTATTTTACATCCACTGGAAACTTACACTTCTAACATTGATTTTAGCACCTCTGGCTATGTTTGTCATCGTAAGATTTGGGGCTAAGATGCGTAAGATTGCTTTTTCTGCCCAGCAAAGGATGGCACAGCTTTTGGGAATGACCACAGAGGTTCTTCATAACATTATGACGGTCAAGGTCTTCGCCAGGGAGGATTACGAAAAGGAGAGGTTCGCTTTCAAAAACCAGGAGTACTTCGCCTTCTCTTTTAAGGGGATAAAGTTGCTCAGTCTCTCTGGTCCATTGATTGAGTTTTTGGGAACTGTGGCAATTCTCATTGTCTGTGGATACGGTGCTCATCAGGTGATAGAAGGCTCGCTCACAGTAGGAAAGCTCGTTGCCTTTCTTCTTTACATCGGCGCAATATCTTCTCCGCTCAAATCCCT
>JAGUXG010000040.1 GCA_020061965.1 bacterium | reverse complement strand
TATGCGAAAAATAGGAATTTGAAGATTTTTTCTTTAATTTCCCATTTTCCTTTCAATTTGTTAAACCTTATCAAAGGGTGCGGAAAATGGGAAATTATTAAATCCTTGAAAGACTGTCCCCCCTTGAATCCTTAGGATCCTTTATTAAAGGATTCCACCTTTTATCACATATTTTTCGTAAACCTATGTTTCTTAAGTAATCTATAAGCCTTTCAAACCAAAGAGATGTTTGAAATGATAGAAAAAGTTCTATCGTGAATTATATCTTGACATCACTTAGCCAGTTATGATAAAGTTTTAATATGGTTACTTTAATTACAGCAATATCGGTCTTTATAATCGCTTGCCTATCAATAGTAGTAGGGGTATATCTGATAGTCACCTTTCTATCAGTAAGAAGGTGTGCCGATGCTCTGACGGAGCTAACTTTGGACATAAGAGAGGATTGGCCGCAAATTAGAGAAAAGGCTATCAATATTATGAACCAATCAGATGAAGTGGTAAAAAAAGTGCATAATACCTTAGAGGGGTCAACCATTAAAAATCGTATTATTGGTCCAATTGTTACAGTTTTTTCAATAGTTGCTGGAATAAAAGCAGGAATATCTGTTATACTTAAAATCTTATCAAGATAATTCTTGCTTCGCAAGAATTAAAGGAGGTGAGAGATGGAAGAGAGGGATTCGAGACTTTCCCTTATCTTTGCCTTTATAGCTGGAGCTGCCTGCGGAGCAGTAGCCGGGATTCTTCTTGCACCTTATTCAGGACAGGAGACCCGTAAAAGAATAGGAGATGCAGCAGAGAAAGCCAAAGAAAGGGGAGGGGAATTAGTTCATGAGATAAGGGATAGAGTTGAGGCTGTAGTTGAAAAAGGAAAAGAGAGAATTGAGGCTGTAGTTGAAAAGGGGAAGGAAAAGATTGAGGAAGTAGTTGAGGAAGGAAGGGAGGCTATTTCTGAAAAGAAGTCTATTCTGACTAAGGCTATTGAGGCAGGAAAAAGGGCAGCAAAGGAAGAAAAAGAGAGGTTTGATAAAGTGTGAAGAAAGTATTTCTCATTTTTTGCATAACCTTTCTCTTCGGGTGTGGAAAGGCAAAGGAAAAAAGGGATGAGATATTTAGGTCTCAGGCTCAAAAAGAGAGAAAGGCAGAATATATGAGAAATGCGGCTCTCTATATAGGCTCTGAAAGCTATACCTTGGCTGAAATGGAGATCAAATCTGCGCTATGGATTGACCCAAACGACAAAAATCTTTACTATGCATTAGGTTATGTCTATGACCAGACAGGAAAGAATAAAAAGGCCGTGGCAGCGTATATTGAGGGATTAAAGCGTGACCCAGAGAGAAAAGATAAAAAGATTGGCACCCTTACTCCTCCTCTGGCTTTTAGGATGTGGTCAGGAGGGACTGAGACTTCCAGACGCAAAGACTGATTTCTCTGGCGAGCATTATGAAGACTGGGATTATAGATTCAAAATCAAGCTTTATCCCGAGCATAAGAAGATAAAAGAAGAAGGGGAAACTGTTCTATTTGCGGCAAAAGATGGAAATATCTCCATCCTTTTCTGGAAAAAAGATGGTGAGACGATTAAACAATTTTATCAAGCAGTCTATAAGGAGAAAGAGAGACTTAAAGATAAAAAGGTGTTGTCTGCCTTAGGGATAGAGAGCAAACCAGAGTTTTTTGAGCCTTTCAAGACTGAAAAGGCAGTTTCATTCATTATCTTAACTCAAGAGAGAGAAGGATTTGAAAGGGTTATAAAGGTCAGAATAGAGATATTTCCAGAAGGTGCGGATACCCAGATTACTGTGATTGGCATTGCCAATGAGAATGGGTTAAAAAAGGTCTGGGATATGATAAACACAATCACAATTTTTTGACAAGACAAGAAAGAATAGATATACTTAAAGCAAAAGGCAAAAAATGCCGATATATAAATAGGAGGTTTGAAATGAAGAGATTGGTGGTAGTTTTGGTTTTGGGTGTATTGATGGGTGAGGGTTTTGCGACAGACCCAGGAAAGACAGCGATGGCTTTCCTGAAGGTGAGTCAGGGTGCGAGGATAACGGCAATGGGCGAGGCTTTTGTTGGGTTGGCCGATGATGTCAACGCCTTATACTGGAACCCAGCAGGTCTATCCAAGATAAAGGATAGGGAGGCAACCTTTATGTATCTTAAGCCATTCCAAGAGGTAGATGGGTTATCTTATAGTCATATTGCCACAACAATTCCAAGGGGAAAGGATGGGAGTTATGGTATATCTGTCTCCTATTTTGGATATGGAGAGGAGGAAAGGACAAATGTAGATAGTAACAATGATCCTGTTACAGGACTGGGAAACTGGACAGCCTTTGACAGCCTTTTTACTATAGGTGGGGCTATGCAGATTCAAAAGAATCTTTCAGTAGGTGGAAGTGCAAAGCTCATTTATGGAGAGATAGACAAGAGCAATGCTACAGGTGTTGCTTGTGATATTGGTTGTCTATACTTTCCAAGGATAAAAAATACCACCCTTGGTGCAGTCATTAAGAACCTTGGCACAAGGGTAAGGTTTGAGAAGGAGAGCGATCCTCTTCCTTTGTGTGCTAAAATAGGTCTATCTCATAAGTTCAATAGGCTTCCTATCATTTGTGTTGTCGATGCAACTATCCCCAATGACAATGATCCTTATGTTGGAGCAGGCATAGAGGCAAAGATTCAAAATGCCTTTAGCGTTCGGCTGGGTGCAAGGTCTGGTCCTGCAGATGAAGGTTCTGGACTCACAGCAGGCTTTGGTATAAACCATAGACTCTTCTCCTTTGATTTTGCCTACCAACCAGGAGATTCTCTTGGAGATTCCTGCTTTGTCTCCCTATCCGCCAAGTATTGAGGATAAAGATTATAGGTCATATAGGTCCTATAAGACCTAAAATGAAGGTTGATAGTGAGGATAATGAAAGACATCTCTCTCTTTGTTGCCTTTTCTGCGGGTATTGTCTCCTTTCTCTCACCATGTGTTCTACCTATGATTCCTCTGTATCTCAGCTATATCTCAGGGCTATCCATAAATGAACTGAGTAATGCTGAGAGCAAGAAAAAAGCTCTTGGAAGAGTTTTAATAAGCACAATCTTATTTGTGCTTGGCTTCTCCTCTGTCTTTGTTTTATTGGGTGCTTCAGCTACCTATATTAGCAACCTTATTTCAACTCATAAGAGGATAATCGGTCTGATATTAGGGGTAGTGGCTATCATTTTTGGCACACATCTTTCGGGAATATTTAATATAAGGCTTCTCCAATCTGAAAAGAGGCTTCATTTGACAAAAATCCCAAAAAACTTTCTGGGTTCATTCCTTTTGGGTTTTGCTTTCTTTCTTGGCTGGATGCCTTGCATTGATCCTATATTAGGCACAATACTTGGCTTTGCTGCAACAAAAGAACGCGTTATGGATGGCGTTATCCTCTTGAGTTTCTATTCATTGGGGTTGGGTCTGCCGTTTATTCTGGCAGGTGTAGCATTAGACGCATTCCTCTCTTTCTCTGATAAAATAAAGAGGTATTTCAGGCTCATCTCCACCATAAGTGGCATGCTCATTATTGGACTTGGAATACTGATGATAAGCGGGTATAAGTTTTAGGTAACATATCTTTAATATAACTTTGGTTCTGTCAAAAACTTTTATATAAAATCCTTTTAATTCTCTTGTTTTCAAGTCTGGAATCTTAAGTCAAATCTTTATATTATGAAAAATATTTGATTTTGAAGATTTTTCCTTTAATCTCCCATATTTGTAAATAGCAAAATCTATCTTCATGGCCTTTATCCTTACACCAAAACCACCTCTAAACCCAAGCCTTGTTAAACCCTCTCTCTTGAATAACTGCTCCCAGCCCAT
>JAGUXG010000100.1 GCA_020061965.1 bacterium | reverse complement strand
TAAGGTCTTTCCCTCTCCAGTCTTCATCTCTGAGATATTTCCCTCATGAAGGACTATGCCTCCCATCAGTTGGACATCAAAGGGTCTTAAGCCTATCGTTTCCTTTGCTGCCTCTCTTACCATACAAAGGTAAGGCCAAGGATGTAGTAAGGAGACACCATCTGCTACCTCTTTTTTCAGCATCTCTGTCTCCTGCTGGAATCTTTCAGTTTCAATATTTAGAAGAAGAAAAGAATATTATCCTATTTGGTCTTATATGTATATACCCCATCCCAATCGTCTCTTGGTGGCATAGCGATATACTCCTGACATCTGGTATAATACATCCGTGCTGGGCCATCCGAGAGGATTGTTTCAAAGATATTGCTTGCCTCCTGCCATCTTTTTGCCCGATAGAGCATCAGACCAGACAAAAAAACATTGATGATCCGTATCTTCTCCGCATCAACCTCACCTATCAACCCAAGTGGTTCATAGATTGTTACAGGCTTTAGTTTGCCTTTCACCCTTATTGTATCAAGCTCTCTGGCCACAATTATATCCTTTATATCATTGTATGTTGCCTTGCTGATGATGATGCCTACATCAGGGTAGTTTCTGGTCAGACCCTCTAATCTTGAGGCAAGATTGACTTCATCCCCAATGACTGTATAGTTTGTCTGGATATTTGAGCCGATATTTCCGACAACTATATCTCCAGTGTTTATGCCAATGCCTATATCAATCACCTCTCCACCCTTGTCCTTCCAGGCATCCTGTAATGCTTTCAGCTCCTTTCTCATCTCAAGGGCTGTAATTACTGCCTTTTGGGCATGCTCTGGATAGACAACAGGCGCCCCATAAATGACCATAATAGCATCGCCGATGAACTTATCGAGCGTCCCATCGTTTCTGAAGACTATCTCATTCATAGCTGTAAAATACTCATTCAAAAGCGAGACAACCTCTTCAGGCTGGAGCCTCTCTGACATACCGGTGAAACCGCAGATATCAGAAAAAAGGACAGAGAGCTTCATCCTCTCGCCTCCCAACTTAAAAGAGTCTGGGTTTGCCACCAACCTTTCTACCACATTCTTATTCACATACCTTGAGAAGAGACCCTTTACCTCCTCTTTCCTCTTCTCTTCCGCTGAGTATCGATATAACCAAACACTTGAGAATGCACCAAGGATAGAAATAGATGGCATGACCATCTCAATCCATAACATCTTTGTCTCAAAGAGAATAAAGGATAGAGTAATATATCCGCCAAGAAGAAAAACCATTGCGCCGATTCCCTTCTTCAAAGAGAGAGATAAAGAGAGTAAGCTCATAACTATCCCTAAAAAGAGAATGGTAGCCCAAGTGATTGGTTTGGGCGCTTTCTTCATAAACTCGTTTGTTAGAATATTGTGAATGATGTTGGCGTGGATCTCAACCGCAGGATAGATCTCTGCAACAGGGGCTGAGGTGATATCAAAAAGACCCTCAGCTGAACCACCCAAGAGTGCAACCTTTCCCTCAAAATATTCTAAAGGAATCTTCTTATTGAGGAGATCAACAAAAGAGATATGCCTGAAGACACCTCCTTTTCCTGCATACAATATCCACATCTTTACCCCTTCTTCTATAGGAATCCTCTTTTTTTTGCCAAGCAGAAGGTAGTTTTTTTCAAGCTTTATCTCTTCCTTTTTTATGCCGAGCGCCTGCATGCTGGTTGCCAGACTTAAAGAGAAGTAACACTTATTATTATAAGTGGCAAAAAGCGGAATGCTTCGTGTAATCCCATCGTCATCAGGAAACTTGTTAAAATAGCCAAGAAATGCTGTTGTCTCTTGAATCTCTCTTATTGGTGGGGTAATTACATTGCGTGGCATATATTTCCTACCAGGCTCCTCGGGAATGGTAAACTTCTTCTCCATCACCTCTACATCTGGTTTGCCCTCAGCCTCAGGGGTATATGGAAAAAAGAAGGAATGGACCATATTTTTTGCCCTCTTTGTTGCAGATATTAACAACTTATCATCCTCTGGGGACCCATGCTCTGGAAAGCCAATGTCAGAGCCAATAGCAGCAATTCTTCCCTCTGTCAGATAGTCCATAACCTCTGCGTAATATCTTCTTGGCCAATTTTGCCATCTTCCAAGCCTGCGGATGCTCTCATTGTCAATATCAATAATGATAACATCATCAAACCTGTTTTTCTTTTCCTCCATCTGAAATTTGAAGCGAAAGTCTAATGAGGAGAGCTCAAACATCGCTAAGAGGCCAATATTAGAGAGCAAAAAGATGATGAAAAGACTGACTCCTATTCCAAAAAGCAGTCCAATAAAAAAGGGGTTCTTTTTCATAAAGCAAAAAGCCCACAACCAGGATCGAACTGGTGACCTCATCCTTACCAAGGATGTGCTCTACCAACTGAGCTATGTGGGCACCTCTATAATTTAACTTTAGAAGAGCTTCTCCGTCAAGATTTTTTTACAGGTATTTTAACGGTTTACTGTTCCCTATAGCACCCGCAACCTCTCGTATCTCTTCTTCAGTCAGTTCAGGATAGATAGGGATAGAAAGGGTCTCTTTGGCAGCAGTTTCACTCTCTGGAAGGTCTCCTTCTTTATAGCCCAATTCCCTGAAACAGTCCTGAAGATGGAGAGGAAGAGGATAGTATATCTCTGTAGCAATGCCTTCTTTTTTTAGATTCTGCCGCAAATTATCCCTATCTTTTACCCTGATGGTATATTGATTATAGATATGTTTGCAGTTTTGGGCCTCTTTGGGGAGGATAATATCTGCGGAAGCTAAAAGCTCATTGTAAAGACCAGCGTTTCTTCTTCTCGCCTCATTCCACCCATCTAAATATTTTAGTTTCTGGGATAAGGCTACAGCTTGAATAGCATCAAGCCTTGAGTTTATCCCTACAACCTTATGATAGTATTTTGGAGAAGAGCCATGAACCCTGAGCATCTTCATCTTATCTGCCAGTTCCTTATTATTGGTGACTATCATCCCACCATCGCCATAGCCACCAAGGTTCTTTGTCGGAAAGAAGGAGAAACAGCCAATATCAGATAATGTCCCTGCATTCCTGCCTTTATATTCCGCACCTAATGCTTGAGCGGCATCTTCTATCACAAAGAGATTGTGCTTTCTGGCTATCTCCATAATCTCATCCATATCTGCGGTTTGACCATAGAGATGGACAGGAAGGATAGCCTTTGTCTTCTTTGTAATCTTTGCTTCTATGAGAGAAGGGTTTATGTTGTAAGTAACAGGGTCTATATCGCAGAACACTGGCTTTGCAGAGAGTCGCCAGATTACGCTTGCTGTAGAGAAGAATGAGTATGGTGTGGTTATAACCTCATCTTGGCTGGAAATCCCAAGAGCCATTAAGGATAGAAGCAGGGCATCAGTTCCAGAGGCACAACTTATAGCATAATTACAGCTGCAATACTTAGCTACCTCTTCTTCAAACCTTTCTACAGCAGGTCCAAGAACATAATTGCCACTTTCAAGGAGACTTAATACAGCCTCCTTAATCTCTGAACCTATATCCATATACTGTCTCTTTAAGTCTAATAAAGGTATCATATTATGATTATACACCCAAACAAGATAAGTTTGCAATTTCCCATTTTCCGCACCCTTTGATAAGGTTCAACAAATTGAAAGGAAAATGGGAATTTAGAGCAAAAAGATAATCTTGCATCAAGGGTAGAGAAAAATAGGAATTTAAACTCTCTTCTTTGTAACAGCAAAGTGAAAATGTCCTATTCTAAGATGCTATAATGTCCTCTAAAAAAGAATACTTTGGCCAAATGGTGCAAATGGATGGTTCTCATCATGAT
>JAGUXG010000085.1 GCA_020061965.1 bacterium | reverse complement strand
TTTTCGCATAAAAAATGGAGAAAAATTTAAGATGAAAGGTTTAATTTAGAGCAAAAAGATAATCTTGCATCAAGGGTAGAGAAAAATAGGAATTTCAAAGAGCTTTTCTTGAGCAAGGGTTGGACCAAAGTCTTGATTTTTCCTGATTAAACTGATTGCATCATCCTTTAATAGATCTGGAATTGTTTTAGTTCGTGGTCTATCCCTATAGGACATTTCTATTATCTGGATAATAGGAGATTATCATTTGTGGATTACATATTTAGTTCCTTCAATATCCTGGCAATCTCCATAGTTGCTGATTGTGGTTTGAATTTACGCATCCTATCTTTTATTGCCATAACTCTGCCTTTATCCATAATAAGCCTTTCAATCTCTAATGAAGCATCTTTTGGCCAGAAAGCATATCCTTCTTTTATCAAAATTTCTGCATTCTTCTCCTCTTGACCAGGTATTGCCTCAGTGATTATCAGTGGAACTCCTTTGGCCACAATCTCTGAAGCTCCGAGTCCTCCAGCCTTTCCTACAGCAATATCTGCTATCTCCAATAGCTCATCAATGTAGTCAATAAAACCAAAGACTTTACCCTCTAAACCAAGCTCTTTGAACCACTTTTCTAATTTTTGGGCCAAGTGAGTATCCTTTCCAGCCACAAGTACAATCTGACACCTATCCTTTATTCTGGCTAAGGCAGGAAGGTGCTTCTCTATATGACCAAGACCATAGCCTCCACTAAGGTATAAAACTACAGGTTTTTCGCTTAGACCAAATTTTTCCTTCTTTACTGCTTTGTTTTGATGAAATTTAGAAAGGATTGGAATGCCGACAACCTTTATTTTAGAAGGAGAAACCCCTTTTTTATGAAGATATTCAAAAAGAACTTGATGAGGGACAATATACAGGTCTATCTGGGGATTTATTCCCATAGGGTGGCAATCAAAGTCTGTAGAGACAACGACAATCTTAAAATTTCTCTCTTTTATCGTAGAAATGGCAGAGGCGATAAATGGATGAGTGGAGATGACTGTATCAGGAGAAAATTCATTGATTATAGGCTGAACATCCTCTCTTATAGCCTGATTAAGGAACCCCTGACTAATCTTCCAAATTTGGGTTTTATAAAACAAAGCCCACAAGGCTGAAAAATTTCTTGTCATCCAGAGGTAGGAGCCATTAATGAACCGGCCAAGAAGGGAATTGTGCAGAACAATAAAATTTTTTGATTCTAAATCTACTTTCTCTAACCCTTCAGAGATAGCCTCAGCTGCCTTTATATGACCCATCCCAGCTTCAATGGAAAGGACAAGCACTTTCATGAGAGTGAAGAGTGAAGAGTGAAGAGTGAGCAGGGGTCAGTCATCAGGAAAGAAGGCATAAGGGCACAGAGGCACAGAGACACAAAGTAAAAAGTAAATAATAGACTACGGACCATGGACTGTTGACTATGGACTTTTGACTGTTTCACAGAAGAACAACCTTTGGGGAGATTATCTTCCGGGCGACACCCCTTGTATCCACTATCAGTTGTGAGTGCTCAACAATCTCCTTTATGTCATAGCTTGAGTGGTCAACAGCAATCACAACGCAGTCTTGCGAAGATAGGTTCTCTTTGGTCAGAGAAACAGATTTAAAAACCTTTCCTTTTATCTTTACAGATGGGATGTATGGGTCATTATAGGAAAGGCCTGCCCCATGCTCTATGAGCATCTCCATTATTGCCTCTGATGGTGAGTTTCTTGGGTCATCTATATCCTTCTTGAAGGCAACACCAAGCAGGAGAATTTTAGAGTCATTTATTGCCTTCTTCTGTCTGTTCAAGGCATCTGCTACCATAGAGACAACATACCTTGGCATCAAGAGGTTTATCTCTGCGGCAAGCTCAATAAACTTTGTAGAAAAATCATACTCTCTTGCCTTCCAGGACAGATAATATGGGTCAACAGGGATGCAGTGCCCACCAACCCCAGGCCCAGGCCAGAAAGGCATAAAACCAAAGGGTTTGGTTGAGGCAGCTTCAATCACCTCCCAGACATTTATCCCCATCCGATTGCACAGCAGGGCAAGTTCATTCACCAGAGCAATATTTACGCTTCTAAAGGTATTCTCCAATAGTTTGCAAAGTTCTGCAGCCTTTGGGGATGAGACCTGATAAACTTCAGGGGTGATATATGAAAATAGGTTTGCAGCAAGCCTTGTTGACCTTTCCGACAATCCTCCAACAACCTTAGGTGTATTCTTGATAGTATAGGTCTTATTTCCTGGATCTATCCTCTCTGGAGAAAAGGCCAAGAAAAAATCCTCCTCCTCTTTTAACCCACTCTCCTTTAGCATTGGCAGGACAACTTCATCTGTTGTGCCTGGGTATGTTGTTGACTGGAGAATAATCAGTTGACCCTTTCTGATATTTGCTTTAATCTGTTCGGAAGCAGAAATAATGTAGGATATGTCAGGTGCCTTTGCTTTGGTGAATGGCGTTGGAACGCAAATGAAGATGACATCCTCTTCTTTTAATTTTCCGAAGTCATTTGTGGCAGAAAGAAGGTTCTTTTTGGAAAGTTCGTGGACATCTTCTGTTTGAACATCAGGGATATAACTTATTCCATCATTCAGTTTGGATACCTTATCTTTGTCAATATCAAAACCAAGGACAGCGAATCCTGTTTTGGCAAACTCAGCCGCCAATGGAAGACCGACATAACCAAGCCCAATAACCCCTATCTTTGCCTCTTTCTTTGATATCTTTTCTAATAATTCTTGCACCTTGCTCCTCCTTATTTTTTCTTTGACAAATATTATAAATTTTTGCTCATCAAGAATTTATTGGTGGAGGCGGGGGGAATTGAACCCCCGACCTCTTCCACGCCAAGGAAGCATTCTCCCGCTGAACTACGCCCCCACAAATTTTTGCTCATCAAAAATTTATTGATAGTTTACTTCAAAAAAGTAAAGGGTGTCAAGCATCATAAAGAGAGATTTCTGATATTATAAAATCATCGTGCAAAAGTTGGTTGACAAGAATAAGACATAAGGCTACAATTGGGGTGTGAAGAAAAGAGCAAATAAGGAGCAAAGAAACCAATTGCCTTCTTTTTTTTACACAAAAAAACGTAACACTTTACCCATCTGAAGTAAAATTTTATAAGTCGTTGATTTACAAGTACTTACGATTTTGCCAAAATGTTTAGTGAAATCTCGTAAGTTGT
>JAGUXG010000025.1 GCA_020061965.1 bacterium | reverse complement strand
GTGTTTGAAGAATTAACAAATCTTTCTTTCATCTCCCCCTCCACCCCTTGATTCCTTGAATCCTTTTTAATTTTACTTTAAGATGGGTAAAGTGTTACATAAAATGTAAAATGGGTACCAGGAAAATGAAAAATGTAAACAGTTTACATTTATTTTATATTGATGGGAAATTATGGTAGATTCAGCTCAAAATTAAGACCTACGTTCAGGTTTTTATTGCACCAACCAAGATTAAAACACGTTTTTATGCAATGGATGGGAAAAGAAGTTTTTGCTTTTATCACCCGTATCTCCTCCTCAGAAATATATCCTGTTACTGAAATTAATAACCCCTGTTTTGGTCTGATGAGAAGAGATGGATAAAAAAGAAGAGGCTCATTCTCTTTAGCAAGAACAGATAGACAAGCATTCATTCTTTCCTTAGTTAATCTGACGCCTATCCTCCCCTTTTTCTTCTCCCCATAAACGCCGTCAAAAGAGAGGGAAAGACCCTTCTCTAAAGCTAAATCAGACTCCACTTCTATCTCACTTTGGTGAGTTTTACAATTAAACCCTGTTCCAATCCTAAACCTTGCTCTTTCTACATCAGCAGAAAGAGAAAGACCTATATCCCTCTTTGTCATCTCGCTTTTTTCCAAAGAATAAGAGGTCTCATACTCTATATTCCACTCAAATTCGCTTGCCTTTCCCCTGATATTTGAATCTTGAACAAAAGCCTCATCTACTATATTTTCCTTATAACCTGCAGTAAAACCTACTGACTGAAAGAAAGATAGGTCTTTCCAGCAAAAGCCTTTGCCTATCTTTCCGGAAACATTGCTATCTCCATCTCCAGAAAAAGAGGCATCAGAATCTACTATTAAGCCTTTTATAGGTTGCGGAAGGCTTGAAAAGGATAAAAAACCTGACCTTCTTTCTGACTCAAAACCTTTACCCTTCCATATCTTTTTATCTTCAAGCCCTACCAAAGCTATATTTTTCTCAAAAGGGGTTTCTGCATAGAGAAGGTTATGTGTCTCATCCTTTGGCTTCTGGTCAAGATAATCAACCAAAATATTCTGGTCTTTATAACTTTCTGCTTTGGCTGTTATATTGTGATTTTTGAATAAGCCATCTAAAGCCCATTTTTCCTCTGCATAGTATAAATTAACTTTGGCGTCTTCCCTCTTCATCTTACCACCAAGCCCTATTCCTTTTTTCTGATATAGGTCAATGGAAAGGAAGATATCTCCAAATTTCTGCTGAAAAAAATAACAAGACTTCAAGAAAATGCCCTTTTTATTGTCTTTGCCAAGCTCTATAGTATATGGAGACTCATCGTTTTTTAAGTTGTATGAATAGCTTGGTAGCCAGAGAACAGGAATCTCTTTTAATCTGAATGTGGGGTTTTTTGCTTTTACTTTATCCTTGCTAAGTGTGATTCTCTTTGAGGTAAAACGGCAATGTGGAGGTTTTTCAAGGCAGACAGTAAACCACCCATCTTGTATCTCAATTGTCTCTCCTTCTACTGTAATCTCTTTTCCAAAGAAGTACCAGCCGTCTGTGAATATATTAACATCCCTTGCTTTCAGGGTTTGAGAGGAGATGTCTACCAAGAGGCTTTTTGCCAAAAACCTCTTATTATGCAAAGCAAATTCTGTGTTGGTAGCAGCAACTAAATCTCCTTCATGCTCTACTATATCTGCCTTTTCCAAAATCAGTTCTTCGGAAAAGATTAGACTCGGAAGGAGGATAAATATCTTTAACAATCTACTTTTTAAAGGTTTTAGGTCAATAGGATTCATAGAGATCAGCTTTTTCCGCAAGGGCAAGGCTCTCTTTTGGGTTGAGGCTGAGGTTCTAATCTTTGCGGTGTTTGTTTCGGTGGCTGGTATAAAATTTCATCTTCTTCTCCCCTTATCTTTTCTAATTCAGAGATGCTTGGTTTTACAGAGAGCTTCTTGTTAGAAAGAGAGACCAAAAGGGGTGTGATAGAGAAGCCTATAACCAATAAAAGAGTGATCTTAAAAAATTTCATTATTTTATGCTTTCGTTAATCCACTGTAAATAATCTTCATTTCCGCCAATTATAGGTAGAGCAATTATCTCGGGAATCTCATAGCTATGGAGCTCTTTTACTGTTTTGATAACTTCATCCAAAAGGCATTCTTCGGTTTTAAGGATCAAAAGCACTTCTTCCGCAGAGTCTATTCTTCCTTGCCACCAAAATAAGGAAGAGACTTTGGACAGAATATTTGCACAGGCTATCAATCTTTTGGAAAGCAGTCCATCAGCTATCTTTTTTGCTTCATCCTTTGTGGAGGTTGTAATAAGGACGACTATATATTTCATCTTACAAAGTATATCCTAAGTACGCCTTCTGCTAATTAAAATCTCATTAAAGCTTTTTGGTCTCTATAGCAGATTATCCTAATAGTAGGGAAATCTCTGAAAGAGACAGAGACTGTATTTATTGTAGTTTATGTATTGGTAGATAATCAATATAAAAGATAGCAATTATAACAGCAAAGTGAAAATGTCCTATTCTAAGATGCTATAATGTCCTCTAAAAAAGAATACTTTGGCCAAATGGTGCAAATGGATGGTTCTCATCATGAT
>JAGUXG010000170.1 GCA_020061965.1 bacterium | reverse complement strand
TTTTCGCATAAAAAATGGAGAAAAATTTAAGATGAAAGGTTTAATTTAGAGCAAAAAGATAATCTTGCATCAAGGGTAGAGAAAAATAGGAATTTGCAACATTCCTTGACAAAGAAAGAATTTTTGTGCTATATTGCTCTATAATAAATGAATGAGAATAAATCCACTGAGAATTCTATAAACCTTGAACCAGTAATTGGATTAGAGGTTCATTGCCAACTTGCTTGCCTTTCAAAGATATTCTGCTCCTGTCCAACTAAGTTTGGGGCTTCTCCAAATACCCAAGTTTGCCCCAGGTGCCTTGGATTGCCAGGTGTTCTGCCTGTCTTTAATAAAAAGGTATTAGAACTGGCTATAATTGCCGCTTTAGCTTTGAATTGTAAGATACATAGGCAGTCCAGATTTCACCGCAAGAACTATTTTTATCCTGACCTGCCGAAGGCATACCAAATATCTCAATATGATGAACCATTAGCTACAGAAGGACATATTGAGATTGATGGAAAAAAGATAGGAATAACCCGTCTTCACCTTGAAGAAGATGCAGGAAAACTGATGCACGATAAGAGGTCATCCCTTGTTGATTTCAATCGTTGTGGAACGTCTTTGATAGAGATAGTCTCTGAACCAGACATAAAAAGCCCAGAAGAGGCATATGCTTACCTTACCGAAATAAAAGCAATCCTTCAATATACAGGGGTTTCAGACTGCAATATGGAAGAAGGGTCATTACGCTGTGATGTGAATGTCTCTGTGAGGAAAGAGGGAGAAGGGTTTGGAGAGAAGGTGGAGATAAAGAACCTCAATTCATTTCGTGGGGTTGAAAAGGCTCTACATTACGAGATAAAGAGGCAGACAGACCTTATTGGCAAAGGCGAAAAGATAATTCAATCAACAAGGCTCTTTGATGAAAAGAAGCAGGAGACATTCTCTATGAGAACAAAAGAAGAGGCAAAAGATTATAGGTATTTTCCTGAGCCAGACCTCCTTCCATTAGTAGTAGAAAAAGAGGAGGTAGAAAGGATTAGAGCCCAGATTCCAGAGCTTCCATCTCAAAAGAGGAAAAGGTTTATAAGAGATTATGGGCTCCCTGAGTATGATGCAGAAGTTTTGACAGCAACAAAAGAGCTGGCTGATTTTTTTGAAACCTGCCTGAAGGATTACGGCAAGCCAAAGATAGTCAGCAACTGGATAATGACAGAATTTTTGGCTTTATTGGCTGAAAGCAAGAAGAAGATTGCTGATTCCTTAGTAAAACCCCAGCTTTTAACCAAGATGCTGAAACTGATAGATGATGGTCTCATAAGCGGAAAGATAGGAAAAGAGGTTTTTGCTGATATTTTTAATACAGGAAAAGACCCAGAGGAGATAGTCAAAGAGAAGGGATTGCTTCAGATAAAGGATACGGGTAGCCTTCTTTCTGTGATTGATGAGGTGCTTTCAGAGAATCCACAGGCTATTTGCGATTATCGACAAGGGAAGAAAAAGGCAGCCGGCTCCCTTATTGGTCAGATTATGAAGAAGACCCAGGGAAAGGCAAACCCAGCCCTGGTCAACCAACTTCTTCTTGATAGGATAGAAAAGTATACCTTTTAGAGTAATCTTGACGAAGCCAAGATTTTTATAATTCTTGCAAATCAAGAATTGCTTGAAAAAATACTCAATTTTACAGATCATCAAAGTCTGCCAAAACCTTGACAGGTCTGCCTATCTTATTTTCGCCCCTGCCT
The DNA here is from genome assembly GCA_020061965.1 of bacterium. Classification (GTDB taxonomy): domain Bacteria; phylum UBA9089; class UBA9088; order UBA9088; family JAGUXG01; genus JAGUXG01. Next base: position 3,742 of record JAGUXG010000170.1, on the reverse strand, counting down.
ATCCCGAGCAGGACGCCTTCGTCAGATAGAATCCTGAAAAGCCCAATTGGCCCACCAAGATACCGAAAGGGCTGCCCATGAAGGATGCGGTAAGGGTCATCAACCCTCACCTCAGGTAGAAAAGAGAGGATTTCCGCTATCGGAAGAACAATGCTTTCTAATTTGCCATCATCTATCTCAAAAAACCTTTCTAATGTCACAGCCCTTTCTATCTCAAAATCTCCAATCTTCACCCTTCTAAGATAATTCAAGGCTGCACCCCTGCCCAAAGCCTCTCCAATATCAGCAAAGAGCGTTCGAATATAGGTTCCTCCTGAACATACGACATCAAATCTTACCTCAGGATGCTCTCCCTCTTTGAAATCCATAAGGTTTAATCTATAAATGGTAACATTCCTCTCTTTTCTCTCAACAACAATCCCTTTTTTGGCCAGCTTATACAACCTCTCTCCTTGATAGTGCAAGGCTGAAACCATAGGTGGGATCTGCTTGATTTTTCCGCAAAACTTAGGGATGAGTGCCTCTATATCCTCTCTCTTTATCTGGTCTGCGCCTTCCTGGCTTTCTATTTTACCCCATATATCCTGAGTGTCTGTTCTGATACCTATCATTGCTCCGGCGACATACTCTTTATGAAGCTCATAAAGGTATTCAACTATCTTTGTTGCCCGACCAATCAAGATTAACAAGAGACCTGTTGCTTGAGGGTCAAGTGTCCCGCTGTGGCCAACCTTTGTCTTTTTTATCCGTCTCTTTATCTTATCAACAACCCCAAAAGAGGTCATGCCAGCAGGTTTATCTATTAAAATTAGTCCATCCATTTATGGCTCACAACATTTTAGTAAAATTAAAAAGGATTCAAGGAATCGAGGTGGAGATAAAAAAAGATTTATTATACTTAAGGAACACAAGGTTTACCAAAGATTTTTGTTGTAGGTTGTAAGTTGTAGGTTGAAGAAGTAGAACAAATAACATACAACTTACAACATTCTAAACTTACAATCACTTTCTTTGTAAACCTGATTTACTTGGGTATACTATAATTCATCCTCCTACAAATTGACTAACCCTTGGATCCTTGCTCTTTCTTATCTCAGAAGGAAGGCCCTCAGCTATTATCTTTCCTCCATCTAACAGCGCAATCTTATCAGCTAAATGATAGGCTGAGACAAGGTCATGGGTGACAACCACAGATGTTATGCCTAATCTCTTGCCAATATTCTTGATAAGCTCGTCTATCTCCAATTTTAAGATTGGGTCTATGCCTGTGGTTGGCTCATCATAGAAAAGAACCTTTGGCTCGGTGATGATTGCCCGAGCTAAAGCCACCCTCTTCCTCATTCCGCCTGAAAGAGAGGCAGGATACAGATTAAGAATATTCTCAAGACCCACAAGGGATAAAACCTCTTTTACTCTATTGATAATCTTCGGGTAGGATAGGGTTGTATGTTCAAAGAGAAAGAAGCCAACATTTTCAGCTATAGTCAAAGAATCAAAGAGAGCAGAGCCTTGAAAGACAACGCCGAATCTCTCCCGTATCTTGCAAAGATCTTCTTCTTTCAGGGGAACTATATTCTGGCCAAATACCTCTATTATTCCAGAATCTGGCAACAGAAGACCGATTATATGTTTTAAGAGAATGCTCTTTCCTGCCCCTGACCTACCTATAATAACATAGGTCTCCCCTTCTTCTATTGCAAGATTGAGTCCATCCAGAACCTTCTTTCCTGAAAAGGACTTATGGAGGTCAAACACCCTGATGATTACCATTTTTTTAAAATATAAGGAGAAGGATGACAAGGCCAGCAATCATTAGGAAGATATAGTTCTGAAGGTATCCGGTCTGGATGAGCCTTATGAGCCTACCTAAAAGGGCTGTGAGTTTTCCTATACAATTGACTAAGCCATCTACAATCCAAACATCTATCCATCTGCTTATGCTTGAGACAAATTGGACAAACCAGACCACTGTTGAGCCATAAAGCTCATCAATCCAGTATTTATTGGTCAGAAGGCTGTTAATCGGGGCAAATTGCTGGCAGAGTCTCTCAGATGAGACCTCCTTTTTGGCATATATAACCCAGGCAAAAAATATTCCAGCTATGGCCAGAGCTATAGCCAGAACCATTACCAATTGTTCTTCTTCTGGATGAAAAGCACCCTCTGCGTGAATCAGATGTGAAAATTGTGGACCCCACCAACCTGAGATTAGGGAGAGTATCGCCAAAAGGATCATAGGTATTGTCATAACTGGGGGCGACTCATGAACCTTCTTCTTCTCTTCGCCTGTAAAGACAACAAAGAACAGCCGAAAGGTATAAAGGGCAGTGAGAAAGATAGTCATAGCCGCCATGACAAAAAGGATAGTGTCTCCTCTTGCAAAGACCGTAAGAAAAATCTCATCCTTGCTGAAGAATCCAGCAAATGGTGGCAGACCTACCAGAGAGAAGCCACCCATAATGAAGCAAATCGCAGTGATAGGCATTTTACGAAGAAGTCCTCCTCCATCCCAAATGTTGTTTGAATGAAGGCTATGGATAACAGAACCTGCACAGAGAAAGAGCAGAGCCTTGAAGAAGGCATGGGTCATCAGATGGAAGCAGGCAGGGGTATAGCCACCAGAACCTAAAGCAAGCATCATAAGACCTAATTGAGAGAGGGTAGAATAGGCAACAATCCTTTTGATGTCATTCTGGGCTAAGGCAATCGTTGCCGCAAAAAGGGCGGTGAATCCTCCAATATAGGCAACCACAGCCATAGCAGATGTGGATGGCAGAAAGATGAAGAATACCCTTGCCACAAGATAGACACCAGCAGCAACCATAGTCGCGGCATGAATCAAAGCAGAGATAGGCGTTGGACCCTCCATTGCATCTGGGAGCCAGACATGAAGAGGAAACTGGGCGCTCTTTCCGATAGCTCCACAGGAGATTAGAAGGCCAATCAGGGTCAATTCTGTGCCTGAAATCCATCCCTCGGAGATTGCGGCGCTGACCTCAGGAAAACTTAGTGTGCCTGTTAGCTTAAAGATGAGAAGTATGCCAATTAAAAACCCGACATCTCCTAATCTTGTAGTGAGAAACGCCTTCTTTCCAGCAGCAGCAGCAGAAGGCTTATGATACCAGAAGCCAATCAATAGATATGAACATAAGCCAACCAATTCCCAGGCAATATACATCTGGACAAAGTTATTAGAGAGGACAAGGGTGAGCATAGAGAAGGAGAAGAGAGAGATAAAGCCATAGTATCTGGAAAGACCTGTATCTCCGTGCATATAGCCTATGGAATAGACTTGAATACACAGGCTTACAAAGGAGACAACGACCAACATCATCATAGAAAGAGGGTCAACTATAATCTCTAAGGGAATTTGAACAGCACCAATCTTAATCCAGGGCATAAAATATTCCTCAGGATGCGGCGAGATAATGAGATGGAGAGCAAAGTTCAGAGAAATGACAAGAGAGATGGCTATTCCAAAGATAGAGATACACGCAGAAAGTCGATTGTAACGAAGGGTAAATAAGGAGATGATAGCAAAGGCTAATAATGGAGCTAATGGCACAGCCAATAATTGATTGATCATGGTCTTCTAAATATTTAATAGTATATTTAGAAGACTAAAGATGAGTCAAGATGTTTCTGCAATTTCCCATTTTCCGCACCCTTTGATAAGGTTTAACAAATTGAAAGGAAAATGGGAAATTAAAGAAAAAATCTTCAAATTCCTATTTTTCGCATA
>JAGUXG010000125.1 GCA_020061965.1 bacterium | reverse complement strand
GATAGTGACGCTCTGTGGATAAGTCTATCGACTTACCGAGCATCGCTTGAATAACTCCAAAGGAGTCATTCACATATCCACAATACTACTACTATTTTTCAATATCTTTTAGGTGTCCACTTTTAATTCTTAAATAAAACTTCGTTCAATATTTGTTGACAAAGAGAGGTTTGAGAGGTATAATAAAAATATGAAGAAAAGAGATGGTTTTACTTTGGTAGAGCTGATGTCGGTTGTTGTCATTATTGGAATCCTTTTGGCAATGGTGCTTCCGCGGGTAGGTATGTTGATGGATAGAGCCAGAGAGAAGACTACGAGCAAGAACCTTCAGCACATTCAGGCGGCAGTGATCGCTTACTGTATCCGTGATACAGAGGATGTATATCCCACATTAAATACTGCTTTTGAGGCAATCCTCTCTGAATATTTTGATAATAGGCCGTTTGCTTTATTAAGAAAGGATACGAAACCTGAAAGTAATGATAAAAATACAGTGGTAGTAGTAGCTAATGCTACAGATATTGATGGTAATGGTGGATGGTTATTGGTGACTGGCGACAATGATGCTCAATGTGGAAAGGTGTTTATAAACTCTACAGAAAAGGATGTTTCTGGTAACTACTATAGCACCTGGTGATTTTTGCCCTACCAAAAAATCTTGTCTGAAAAAATTAATGAGATTAAAAGAGGTTTTTGAAAGCAAAAGTAAGGTCTTTATTCCATATATCACTTGTGGCGATCCTACTCTTTCCAAGACAGAAGAGCTTATAGGCATAATAGAGTCTGCTGGGGCTGATATTATAGAGCTCGGTGTACCATTCTCAGATCCTATTGCTGATGGACCAATAATTCAAGCTGCCTACAATCGGGCATTAAGAAATGGGGTGAGCCTGGAGAGGGTGATTAAAATAGTAGAGCGGGAAATGTGGCAGATAAAGGTTCCTATCATTCTTCTCTCCTACTACAATCCAATTTACAAGTATGGGATAGAGAGGTTTGTCTCCTATGCAAAGGATGCAGGCATTTCTGCAGTCGTTATTCCTGATCTTCCACCTGAAGAGGCTAAAGAACTTATGGCTCACTGCGAAAAGAAGGATTTTTCTATTATCTTCTTTCTTGCACCTACATCAACTGATGAAAGGATATGGTTTATAGGCTCTAAACCTGCTCCATTTATCTATTATGTCTCTATAACTGGGATAACAGGAATAAGAGACTCTCTTTCAACCCATCTTAAACAGAGATTACAGAAGATAAAAGGGCTTTGTAAAAAGCCTATAGCTGTTGGCTTTGGAATATCTAACCCTTCTCAGGCAGAGGAGGTAGCAAGGATAGCAGATGGTGTGATTGTTGGCTCTGCTATTGTAGATATTATAGGAAAAAACTTAGTCTCCCCAGAAAAACCCGTCTTTGATTTTGTAAGCTCTATTGCTTCTTGTGTGCATAAAGTTTAGATGTCAAGGATCAAAATCTCTCTTCTATTTCCCATTTTCCTTTCAATTTGTTAAACCTTATCAAAGGGTGCGGAAAATGGGAAATTAACTAATTCCCATTCCCTAATCCCTAATTGAAAGAGGTAGAGAAAGATGTATGATGTCATAATTATTGGAGGTGGACCTGCAGGGCTGGTAGCAGGATTGTATTCAACCAGAGCAAGGTTGGCTTGCCTCTTAATTGAGAGCCGGACCATATTCAGCCAGGCAATAACCACTGAGAGGATAGAAAACTACCCAGGATTTCCAAATGGAATAGAGAGCTTTGAGCTGATAGATAGGATGAAGGAGCAGGCAAAAGGTTTCGGCTTAGAGTTTGCTTTTGGAGATGTGAAGGGATTTACGAAGCAAGGAGAAAGATGGATAGTGAACCTTGAGGATAAAGACTATGAATCCAAAACAGTAGTTGTAGCTACTGGTGCTTCTCCAAAAAAGTTGGGTATTTCTGGAGAAGCTGAATTCTGCGGTAGGGGTGTCTCCTATTGTGCCACCTGCGATGGCCCTCTCTTCTCTGACAAAGATATAGTTGTTGTCGGAGGAGGGGATACAGCTTTAGAGGAAGCAATATTTCTGACTAAGTTTGCCAAGAAAGTGGTCATCATCCATAGAAGAGATAAGCTGAGGGCAACAAAGCTCTTGCAGGAAAGGGCATTTTCTAATGAAAAGATAGAGTTTGTCTGGGATTCGAAGTTGCTTGAGATTTTTGGAAAGGATGGGGTGGAGGGTGTCAGGATAAAAGACCTGAAGACCGAGCAGGAGTCACAACTTCTTTGTCATGGCGTTTTTCTATTCATTGGACTCACCCCGAATACCGATTTCTTAATGGGTGAAGTTGAACTTGATGAAGCAGGATATATTATTACAGATGATGAGATGAAGACATCAGCAAACGGGATATTTGCCGCAGGCGACTGCAGAAAAAAATCCTTTCGTCAGATTATAACTGCTGCAAGCGATGGTGCTTTAGCCAGCTTCTCTGCCCAAAGGTATATTGAAGGATAACCTTATGACTTTTAAGGTGATATCTTCATCAGATAAGGCAAGGATGGGTGAGATAAATACGGAGAAAGGAATAATTAAAACCCCTGCCTTTTCACCTGTTGCCACCCAAGCCACAGTCAAAGGTATAAGCTCAGATGAGCTTTATAATCTTTCCGCAGAAATCATTCTTGTCAATGCCTACCATTTATACTTAAAGCCTGGAGAGAAGATAATCAAAGAATTTGGTGGTATCCATCGCTTTATAAACTGGAAAAAGCCTATCCTCAGCGACTCTGGTGGATATCAGATATTCTCTTTGGCAGGCCTGCGAAAGGTCACAGAGGAAGGGGTGAGGTTTCAGTCTCATATAGATGGCTCTTATCACTTGATAACCCCAGAGAGTTCCATCAAGTTTCAGGAATCACTCGGCACAGATATAATGATGGTCTTAGATGAATGTACTCCATATCCTTGTAGTAAGGATCAGACAAGGCAGGCAAAGGAGAGAACAACAAGGTGGGCCAGGAGGGCAAAAGAGGCAGCCTCAGGATTAGGTTCAATCTTTGGAATTGTTCAGGGCGGCATTGACAGAGATTTAAGAAGAGAGAGTGCCGAGGAACTCGTAGAAATTGACTTTGATGGATACGCAGTTGGAGGTTTATCTGTTGGGGAGCCAAAGGAACTTACCTATGAGGTGCTCTCTTATATCGCAGATTTTCTACCAGAGGACAAGCCAAGATACCTGATGGGGTTTGGTCGGCCAGAGGACATACTCTCTGCTTGTGAACAGGGGTTTGACCTCTTTGACTGTGTGATGCCAACAAGACATGGAAGGACAGGCCAAGCATTTACATCTAATGGCCTCGTGAATATAAGGAATGCAGCTTATACCAGCAGCAAGAGGGCTGTTGACCCTAAATGCAGTTGCTCTACTTGTCAGGAATACTCTTTGAGTTACATCAGACACTTAATCTATCGCAAAGAGATATTAGGGCTAAGACTCCTTACCCTTCATAACCTCCATTTCTATCTGCACTTAATGAAAATGATACGAGAGGCTATCGGAGGAGGAAGGTTTCTGAAGTTCAAAAAGGAGTTCTTGACAAGATATACCCAATGAAAATAGCCTTTCCAAAAAAATATATGATAAAATGGGTCTAGGATTCAAGGATTCAAGTGTTTGAAGAATTAACAAATCTTTCTTTCATCTCCCCCTCCACCCCTTGATTTCTTGAATCCTTTTTAATTTTACTTTAAGATGAGTAAAGTGTTACGATTTGTTTTGGCATAACTTCTGGGGCGTTACCAAAATCTTACGATTTCCCCTTGACTTTAATAGTATCTTTGACTTAAACTCAAACAAAATAGGCATGGCTATTCTATTTGATTTGAAATGGAGGTAAGACTTATTAGGCATACACCAAAACCTGAGCTTTTGGTAGCATCTGCGGCTAAGCTTTGCTATTCAAAGGTTGGGATAGAGGATATTACCAAAAACCTTTCAAGAGATAAGCAGAATGAATTTATCAAAAAGCTCCTAAAGATGGGGCATTTATCTCCTTTTGAGCATATCTCCTTCACCTTTGGAATTGAAGGCATATCAAGGGTTTGCACCCATCAGTTTGTCAGGCACAGGATAGCCAGTTTCAGCCAGCAGTCTCAGAGGTATGTCTCCTTTGATGAAGCAGAGTATGTCATACCTCCTGCAATAAAGAAGAGCCTAAAGACCAAATTTGAAAAGTATACAGAGGATAGCCTGAAATTTTATCGCCAACTGATAGAAGAAGGGGTAGCCCCGGAAGATGCCAGATATATCCTGCCCCAGTCTTTCTGCACAAAGATAGTAGTTACAATGAATGCCAGAGAGCTATTTCACTTCTTCGGTCTGAGGTGCTGTAATAGGGCCCAATGGGAGATAAGGGAAGTGGCTGAGGCTATGCTGACTGAAGCAAAGAAGATAGCCCCAAACATATTCAGTGATTCAGGTGCTCCTTGTGTCAAAGGAGCCTGCCCAGAAGGAGAGCTTTCCTGCGGAAAACCAAAAAAGAGACTATAAATGAGTGACTGAACTTTTGCAAATTTGCCAAAGTTGAGTAAAGAAAATAAGTGAGGTTTTTGTAAAACAAGAAAATGTTCATTGGAAGGGAAATAGAGATTGAAAGGTTTAAGCAATTAGAGGCTGCTGCAAGAAAAGGGAAATCCCCTATCCTTCTTATATTGGGAGAAAAAGGCATAGGAAAGACAGCCTTAATTAGAAGATTTATTGATGAAATCTCTGATAAGGTATCGCCAGTCTATATTGACCTTGCCAGATTAAACCTTTCGCCTGATTTCTTTTGCCTGCATTTTCTCGGAAGTGTCTTCTCTGGCCTTTCAGAGGAAAAGGATCAAGACAAGAGCCTTTATTTTGACATCTCCTTTCAAAAGAGGATTGTCTATGAGATGGCATCTCCTGAGATAGAAGCAGACTACAATAAATTCTGCCAAAGCCTTGAAGGAGGAGATTGGAAAAGCCTTTTCTCGGAAACCATCCTATTTTTAGAAGATTTAGCAAAAAAATTAGACCTGCGACTCATCCTCTTTCTTGACAACTTCTCTGAACTTTCAAGCCTGGCAAACTATCAGATTGATCCATTCTCTATCTTCAAACAAGAGGCAAGCAAGACAAAGAGAGTAGGTTGGGTATTAGCCTCTGATAGAAGAAAACTTTTGGAAGGAATGTTTGAGACCTTCTATTTAGATGGCCTTGTGCAAACAGAAACAAGAAAGTTAGTTTTGACACTTCTTCCATCTTCTTCCTTTGATGATGAAGCTATAGAAATGATACATCAGCTTACAGAAGGCTCTCCAAACTTGATCGAGCTTGTCGCAAAGGAATTGGGATCAAAAAAAGGGATTGACCCCTTTTCTGTAAATGAAGCATTCTTTCTATCATTTACTAAAGGTGCAATTTATCGATATTGCCAGAGCCAATTAGCTCAGAAGATAGCTGAGGCAAGGGGAGAGGGGCTTCTGAGGGTAGTCCTTGCAGGGCTGGCAAAAAGGGGAGAGGCAACGCTCTCTGAGCTTTCAAGCGATATTAGAAGAAAGAGCGGTGTAACAAGAAACCTGCTCTTGCGGTTGATGGATGTTGACCTTGTCGCTCAAAAGGAAAAGAGATATTATATTCCAAACAGAATTCTCGCCTGGTGGATACGGATGTATTACATAGGGATCCTTCCAGAGCTTCCGCAAGCAGAGATAGAAGAAGAGAGAGATGAAATAACAGACCTTCTCTCTTCTTTTTCTGGGCAAAAGATAAATGGTAATCTCTTTGGCTTAAAAGAAGACATCCTTCTTCCTAATTTTGATAGTGTTAGTGTGGTAAATCGCGGTAAGATAACAGAGATTGAAGCAATTGGAGATGAATCCTGGCTTGTCCGCTCTTCAAAAAGTCTTGAACCTGTCTTCGAAGAACAAGTTGAAGACTTGATTTACGAGAGCAATAAGATGGGGTACAAGGGCTGGTTTATCTCAAAACAAGGATTCGCCTATGAGGCAATCCTGAAAACTGATGGCAAAATTTTACTCTCCATTGATGAGGATATAAAGGCAATAAGAGGATGTATACTTAAATAGCGTATCATAAGATATGAAGATAGTTCCGGCTGTATTGACAGATAAATTAGATGAACTGAAGATGATGATTGAAGAGAGTTCATTCTGTGAGCTTCTTCATATAGACATTATGGACGGTAAGTTTGTGCCTACAAAGAGCATTCTTGCTGCTGACCTAGCTTCTTGCAAAACAAAAATTCCAATGGAGGTGCATCTGATGGTAGAAAATCCAGAAGACTGCATAAAACCCTTCAAGAAAGCAGGTGCAATGAGGTTTATCTTCCATTTTGAGGCAACAGATAGACAAGAAGAGATATTAGAGAAGATCAAAGATGATGGATTGGAGGCAGGTTTAGCTATTAACCCAGATACATCTATAGAAGAGATAAGGTATCTTTTGGAAAAACTTGATTATTTGCTTATTATGTCCGTCTATCCAGGTTTTTATGGAGCAAAATTTATCCCAGAGGTTTTGGAGAAAGGAGTTCAGGTAAAAAGGCTTAAACCAGAACTGTTGCTTGGCATGGATGGCGGCGTAAAGGCAGATAATATAAAATTGATAAAGGAAGCAGGCATAGACCTGGTTGATGTCGGCTCCTATATTTTTAAGGCGGATAATCCAGAGACAGCTTATAATGAGTTGAATAAATGCATAATGTAAAGATGAACGGTTGCTATTCAGCTTTTCTGATGATGTATATGAAACCATTTACCATAGGTGCAGCATCAAATATGAGATTGCCTGCCCTTTTATTCAAAATAGGCTCTGGTTCTGAATTTATAAAGAAGACCTCCGAGAGATTTCTGCCTTTCTTTTTCCCTTTTTCGGTCGCCATAGAGGCTGCTACTGGGTTGAGATAGATTATCTTTCCAGAAGTATCAGTTACGACTATACCAACCAAGAGTTTCTCAAATAGGTCAGGGTATTTTGTCTCTTCTTCTCCCTCCCAGGCAGATATAAGCTGTCCCCTCTGCCAGGTATCAATTATCCTGCCTTTTTGGTCTATGACTGGAATCTTCTTTGTTCTGCTGAAGTTCTGGAGAAGGAGGTTGAGTGAGTTGATATTCTCTCTATCAACAGTATTTAAGTGGTGATCAATCACTCTTTGTATCCCAATATTCAAATCCCCCATCATCCCGGAGGAGGCGATTATATCTTGCTTTGAGAGGAAGCCGATGATCTCCTTCTTGCTGTTTACCACAGGGATGGAGATAGCCGAATATAGAAAGAATAGCCTTATCAACTCTGCCTTTGTATTGACCTTCTCCTCCATTCACTCTCTATTGCTTTATCACCACCAATTTTTTAATGACCTCTTCCTTCTTGCCTGAGGCATATTCTATGGTTGCCTTGTAGATATAGAGCCCTGTGCCGACCTTTCTTCCATCCTTATTTGTGCAGGGCTTCCATGGAATCTCAACTCCACCAGAGGCAGCATGACCACTACCTTCCCAGACAAGGTCTCCTGTTAATGTATAAACCTCTATCTTCACATCTGCATCTTGGACATTAACCACAAATGTGGTCTCGCCTTTAGCTGGATTTGGCCTGGTATAGATGCCTTGAGAGACCTCTTTAGGCATAGAGAATTCAGTCATAATGGTATACATCTCCTTTAGAGGGGTATTAGCAGAAATGGTATAGGTTACTTTATTAGCATCTTTATAGACAGTACCGCCCAACTTGGCCCAACTGCCATTTTTCCCATAGATATAGAGCTTTGACTCATCCGCACCAGCAATCTCTGAATCCTTGTAGTATAAGGTCAGTTTTACATCCTTGGTAAATTTTGCCCCAGAAAGAGAGATGGTGCCGTAGCAAAAGGAGATTGTTTTGGCCATAATCCGATAACCAGGGTTTACTGGTGGATTGGCTATCTCTTTCATCTGCACACTTCCTGAACCAATAGGTGTTCCTTTGCCAAAGTCTATCTGGGTGTCATAGGGTATCTCAAGGGTATTGCCATTTGGATCGGTTACGACAATATTTGCTGGAATCGCAAAATTAAAGGAGTAAGATGCACCATTTCCCTCTACATCATAAACCCAAACAGTTACAGTATAGGTTCCTGATTCTGTCAGTTCTGGAACAACTGTCCCAATAAGCTTTCCCTTATAGCCTTCTGCTGCCTCTGGAACGAATGATAATAATTTAAAAGGTGCACCAGGTGTTATGCTCATCGTTGTTTTTATGCCATCTATAGCAGACTTGCCAGTCTTCTCATCTGAGACCCAGACGAAGATAGGACCACTATATGGGGCTATTACAATCTCATTATTGTCTGGACTGGTCTGGATGACACTTGGAGGTGTTTTGTCTTTGACTGTAAAACTAAAGGTATATGAACCCTCATTGCCTTTTCTATCTACAGCCTTTACTTTTATCGTATATGAGCCAGGCGTATTCAGGGCTTCATTAAGATTCCAATAAATAGTAGCACTTCCGTTGTTTGTTTGAAAACCTGACACAAGCGTATTGCTGCTGTCAAAAAGCCGTATCTCTGATTTCAGAATATCAACACCTACCCCACCCTGATTGTCAGAAAGGGTAGCAGAAACCATAGAAATCTCGCCCTGGTTTTTGACTGCACCTGACATCGGGTCAGTAGCAGATACTGAGGGAGGGGTGGTATCTTGACCGGCTGGAGGTTCATCCTCTTTTGCTTCAAAGTCTCTGTCAATAACCTTTGAACGTAATCCATAGTGTCCGTGATAATGAGGCTCTGCATGCCATCCCTTATCAGTAGATTTCCACCTAAGGCTGACCAACTCCACAAAGAGCCTGTGGGTATAGATTCCTTTAGGGTTACTCCAGGCTCTTTCAGCATACTCATACTCAGTATAATAGTCTCCATTTTTATCCTTTAAGAAAGCAACTAAGTTTCCATAGTCGTTCTCCTTATCTTCATCGCCTTTATTGGGATTAGCCGGATTATAATCTCCATAGTTTGGTCTATTAGGAAGCGAGGTTGGAAGCGAAATATTAAGCCATGGGTCTATATCTACGCCTGCGGTCATATCTGGATACCCTTCATGTTCCAGCTTATTTCCAACAGGGTCATAGATATCAAAAGATAGAAGTCCATAAGGATAATTCAGGCCCACTGAGTCTTGAGTAAAGTAAAAACCAAGATTATTCAATTGTTGCTCTGTTACAGGTCCAGGAACTGAACTCTTTAAGGTAATCCTGAATTTTACGGTAAAATAGACACCACTGCTATCTGGCTTACCGATAAAAAATGGGTTTGGAGAGATATTGAAGGATTCAACCCCTATCTCTACAGATGTAACCTTTACCTCGCCTTTTTCAGAGACGAAGATGTTTCCAGCTTCATCCGTAGCTGTAATAATATAATAATAACTGCCATCAGCAACCTCTTTGCCCATACTGTCTAAACCATCCCAGTAGGTATCAATATTCTCTCCCTGCTGTGGGTTTGGAGGCACAAGCCTTCTTATCAACTCTCCATACTTGTTACTTATCTCTATAGCGATATAAGCCCTTTCTGAAAGGCTATAATTGATATTGAGATTGCCAAGATAGGGATTGAACGGCGATGGTGTGGCACTGATGCTTGTTATCTTTGGCGGTGTTCCATCCAGACTCACCTTTATTCTACTATCACAGTATCCATCATTTGCAGCAGGCTTCTTGTTGTATAGAAAATGTCCAAATACTGGAACATTCTGGCCATCGTTTCCGCTCTTTATTTTATAAAGCCCAGAATAGACGCCATCTCCTGGCCAGAGATCTCCGCACAATCCAGTGTCAGTGAGCGGAACTGCCTTAATGATTGAGCCAATATCAGAGCTCGCCTCCCCTCCTACTGCAAATGATACCTTTTCTCCTATCAATCCAGAAACCTTGGTATAGTCAGAGACAATAGGACCAGAATAGAGATTGGCATTAGATATGGTAAAGCTACCACTGACTGTGGCTGTGCCAAGCCAGAAGTTACTGCTTGCACCAATCAAAATAGTCTCTCCTATATTTATATTGGTGTCAGAAAGGGTTAAGCTACCTGAAAGAGGGTTGATTGGTGTAAGAGATAATGCTGCACTTACCTTGACACAAGAGATAGAAAAGGTGATTTGATCTCCGCCCTTACATAACGATCTTAAGGCAGATGCACCTCCATATATTATATTCCTATAGTCTGAAACTGGCAAGCCTATGTATAGATTTGAGTTATCCAGTGTAGCTGTGCCATTTATAGCATCCACAACCCAAGTATGATTATTCAAGCCATCAGAAACCTTTACCTTTTGATTAGCTGCCAGATTTTCCTGTGCCCAGTTAATGGTCATACTTCCTATTGTCTGTTTTGTAGAGGGAATGGTTGATAATACCCTTACTTCAGAAGGAATAGCACCTATCCTGATTATCCGTGTCCAGATATTTGGGCTTGGTGGCTGGCTTCCATTTACTATAATAGTTCCAAAGACCTTGTTCGGATCTACATTCGGATTTCCAGCAGAATCTATTACAGAGCCTGTAATACTTAATATCCCAGAATCTTCGCTTTTGACGATATAGCTTCCAGAGAAAATTCCTGGAGAAATCTTCTGAAGGCTCACCTTTCTACCACCGAGATAAATTGTCCCTGTCTCAACATCTGTATCTGCATATAAGGTAAAGACAATTGCTTCATCCTTATAGAAGCATTGACCACCAGTATTATTCGTAATCTTTGTAACTGTCGGCCATGTTCTGTCAATAGTAATAGTTGCTGTTGCACTTGATGTATTGCCTGCAAAATCAGCTATTATCACCTCTATGGTATGTGTTCCATCAGAGAAAGCTCCAGTTGTATGGCTTCCGTTCCAGATAAACTCGCCAGAGCCATTAGCTCCTAAGAAACCTGTGGTACTACCTATGCCTGTTGGTGTCTTTCCATCCACCTTGATAGTATAGGTGCCAGATTCTGTGCCTATGGCAAAGGATATCTTGGTTGTATCCTGGTTACCTGCTGATGTGCCAGGTGAAAAATTATAATCTGAAATGGATGTAATCTTTACCTCAGGTGAGATGTTGTCAATCTCAATCACTAATCCCTTCATGCCTATCTTTCCAACTGCATTTTCACATGTCACCTTTATAGTATGAGAGCCTTCAGTGAATGTTCCATTGTTCTGGTCCATACCATCCCAGATATATGAGGCAGCTGTATTTGAGGATGCCCATCCTACTGCAGCCTTGAGACTCCTATCATCAACGGT
>JAGUXG010000119.1 GCA_020061965.1 bacterium | reverse complement strand
CAACAACTTACGAGATTTCACTAAACATTTTGGCAAAATCGTAAGTACTTGTAAATCAACGACTTATAAAATTTTACTTCAGATGGGTAAAGTGTTACGGTTTAAACAAACTAAAGACTTTTTCTCCAGAAAGTTCAATATTCCTATTCTTAGTAGTCTCTCTACCATTTTTTAATGCATGAACCAAAACACAGATAAATATATGTGTACCAAGAACCTCTTTGAATTCTAATTGGCTGAAAGTGTCAATCATCAGAGAAAGTGAACCTATATGTAGCCTCGTCAAGCTTAATGAGAAAGACGAGCTTGTATGTGTTGGCTTAAGTCAATAATCTATCTGAAGAGGCAAAGAGAAGCAAGATAGATCTTCTCTTGGGTAAGAGGGGCGGTATGTTTGGAAGGAATTAAAGAGAACATGACGAGAGCCTATAGGATAGAGCCTTTTCTATAAGAAGGAGAAGTAGAAGCGATACAGTTTATATAAGATACTATAAGTATTGTGTCCCTTTACGGTACACCCTATTCACCTTCAAAGGAGGAGCATTGCTAATAAGCTCTTTTATGCCTACTTTAAGGATGGGGTGGAGGAAATCTTGGGCTATCTCAGCAAGAGGAATGAGGGCGAAAAGTCGTCTGTGTAGCTCAGGATGTGGAATAGTTAAGTCATTATCAGAGATCACCTTCTCTCCAAAATAGAGTATATCTATATCAATCACCCTTGGACCCCATCTTATCTCCCTTTTCCTTTCCATTGCCTCTTCAATCCCTTGAGTTTGGCAAAGTAGCTCTCTCGGAGAAAGGAATGTGGAGACCTCAAGACAGCAGTTTATAAACCATGGCTGATTCAAAATACCTACTGGCTCTGTCTCATAGAGAGAAGATTTAGCCATGATTGATACGCCTTTCAATCCTTCTATCTCCAAGATAGCCCTTTTGATATTCGCGACTGGATTGATATTTGAGCCAAGAAGGAGATAGATGTTCATCTAAACCAACATAGCCCCAACTGCAGCGAAGAGGATAAGATATCCGAAGATAGAGAAGATAAGATAGGGAAGAACAAGGATAAATATCGCTTTAGACAATGATGCCTGGTATACCTCTTGGACAACAAGACAAAGGAGATAACTTGACCAGACTACCAATAATGGAAAGATGAAAATTCCTAAAGCTGGTGTTGTTCCAAGGCTTAAAATGGTGAGTGGCAAGGCCAAAGAGAATGGAAGAAGGCTAATAAAGAGACCAAAGAAAAGGGACTTCGGAGAACCATTTACTGAAAGAAACCCTGCGGTGATATGGATAAAGGCAGAGGCTATAAAAAATCCAAGTATTATCTTGGGTAATTCCAGGAGGCATCCAAAGATAAGAGTGGCTGGCTTGATTGTCCAAGCCGATGAAATGAGGAGGAAGAAGGATAGAGCGATACTGAAAGAGGCAATGAGAAGGATGGCTATAGAAAAGACCTTTGTCTTTCCAGCAATTATCTTTTTGATTGCCTCTTTTGGGGAGGTAAGAATCATAACACCTATCTGAGAGATAGTGTCCTGGACTAAGCCTTCTTGCATTTCGTAATTATTGAGGAGGTTGACCATCTTTCAACATAAGGGAAAATCTTTACTAAATCTACAAACTCCCTTCCCTTTACCTCATCTTCCTTCCAATCGCCACCCTTTACTAAAATGTGGGGTCGTATCTCTTTTATAAGCTCTGTTGGCTCTGGCTCAGAGAAGATAACAACATAATCAACCATCTCTAAAGCAGATAAGACTTCTGCCCGCTCATCTTCTGGGATTATCGGCCTATCTGGCTTTATAGTTTTGACTGATGAGTCACTATTTATCCCAACAATAAGCACATCCCCTTCCCCTTTTGCCATTTTTAGCAATCTTATATGGCCTATATGGATAAGGTCAAAGCATCCATTGGTAAAGACTATCTTCTTATCTTGAGCCTTAAAGTCTTGGACAACCCTTTTTATCTCACTGCGTTTTACAATCTTCTTCAATTCTTTGCCTCAACTCCTCGCGGGTCACAGTAGCTGTGCCAACCTTTTCTACAACAAGACCTGCGGCATAGTTTGCCAGAATTACTGCCTCCTTCATGCAACCACCAGAAGATAGGGCCAGGGCTAAGGCTGCAACCACTGTATCTCCAGCTCCTGTTACATCATAGACTTCTCTGGCTTTGGTTGGAATATGAAAAATGCTGCTATCATTCATAAGCATAGACATTCCCTTTTCTCCTCTGGTCACAATCACTGTCTCACAATTGATTCTGTGCATAATTGCATTCATACAGGAGAGTAAGCTCTTTTCGTCCTCTATCATAATTCCAGTCAGGTCCTGAGCCTCATAGTGGTTGGGTGTAATCACAGATACACCTTTGTAATGACCAAAGTTTCCTATCTTAGGGTCAACGATAGAGACAACATCATGCTTTTTGCAGATAGGAATAAGCTCTTCGAGAAGCTCCTCTCCGATCACACCCTTGCCATAGTCTGAAATGACAACTGTAGAAACCTTTGAAATTGTTTGCTGAATATAGGAGATGAGCGATTTCAGAATATCCTCACCTATCATTCCCTTCTTTTCCCGATCAACCCGTATCATTTGCTGGGAATGGGCAATAATCCTTGTCTTTAAGGTTGTGGGTCTGTGTGAGTCACAAATCAGCCCATCTGTTTCTATCCCATTCTTTCGAAGGTCAGAGAGAAATGTCTCTCCCTCTCTATCTTGTCCGATTACTCCAGCAGGATAAACCTCTCCCCCGAGCGTCTTGATATTAACCACGACATTACCTGCTCCACCTGGATGGAATGTCTCTCTGACAATATCCACCACAGGAACAGGCGCCTCAGGAGAGACCCTCTCCACAGCACCCCAGATAAACTCATCCACCATCATATCCCCAACAACCAAGACTGGCTTAGTCTCGGAGAAGATACTATCAAACCTTTCAACTGAAACTTTCATCTTCTTCTGGAAAACCTCCTTTTCTTACATCTTCTATAAACCTTTGGATAGCACAAGCTATCTCTTTCTGTAAGTCAAGATACCTTCTGCAAAACTTGAGCCTTCTCTCTGTCAACCCCAATAGATCATTTGTCACTAAGATCTGTCCATCGCAGAGAGAACCTGCACCTATGCCTATAGTAGGAACAGAGACCGCCTTAGTAATCTTTTCAGCCAAACCCATGGGGATGCACTCTAAGATAAGGCTGAAAATTCCAGCATCGGAGAGAGCCTTTGCCTCATCAATCAAGCCCTCTTGTCTCTGAACCTTATATCCTCCAGTCTTATGAATGGCTTGAGGCATAAGACCTATATGCCCCATAACTGGAATGTCTGCGGAAATCATGGCTTTAATCGTAGGAACAAGCTCTTTTCCACCCTCTACCTTGACCGCAGAGCCACCTGTCTCCTTAATGAGCCTTCCAGCATTATAGACAGAGTCTTCTATCCTCACCTTATAGCTCAAGAAAGGCATATCAATGATAAGCAAAGCCTCTTTTACACCTCTCCTTGCAGCCTTCCCGTGATGAATCATCTCCTCTAAGGTTACAGACAGGGTGTTTTCATAGCCTAAGCATACCATACCAAGGCTATCGCCGACAAGCAAAAAATCAATTCCTGCCCTATCCAGAATCTGTGCCATCTGATAGTCATAAGCAGTCAGCCCTACTATCTTTTCCTTGCCTTTCATATTTCGGATTGTCTCTGTGGTTTTCATATTTTGGAGAAGAGCCAAGTTTTTTCAAAACACCTCCTCATTTTTTTATTTACGAGTGCTACCAGACCGTAAGATAAATGACAGGATGCCTCTTG
This sequence comes from bacterium, assembly GCA_020061965.1. Lineage (GTDB taxonomy): Bacteria > UBA9089 > UBA9088 > UBA9088 > JAGUXG01 > JAGUXG01. The sequence goes on along the minus strand of JAGUXG010000119.1, from coordinate 1,284 downwards.
CCTTTCTTCTGTCTTTAATAAGAATAATAATGGCAAGAGATAGATAAAGAAAGGCATAAGCAAAACGTATCTCTTTTTGGGGAAAGAGCAGTTGGGTAAAGAATAGAAAGAACAAAAGAGCCGCTTCTTTTATAGAGATGCTCATATTTGCCAGAATAGCGATGCCAAAGACAGATTGGGCTGAGGTAAGAAGTATCTCCTCTATCTGCCTCTCATTAATCATCATTGCTCCCATCTTACCCCCTGAGATAGAAAAGACCACCGGGAGTAGAGCTACAAGGAGTGTCCACTGATTAACCTTACTTGAGATCAATGTTCCAAGACCCATTGTCGGTTTTGCCTTTAGGACGAAGAGTGTTGCGGCAATAATCTCTGGTGATTCTGAAGCCAGGGGTGCTAACCACTGGATAAGGATAAACTCTTCTATTCCAAAACTCCTTCCAGTCTCAATCAACCCTTCAGCAAATGGTTCTGCTGACTCAAAGATGACTAATCCAGAGTATAAAAATAAGGATATTACAACCAATCTTCGCCAGTTCCCAGGTAGTTTGCCAATCTCCTCTGCAGGGCCTAAAAGCTCTGGCTCTATCATCTCAGCCTTTGCTGCTCGTCTTATGTAGAAGACAAATAAGAAGACTAAAATTACAGCATCTATGAGAGAGATAGAGCCTTTTATTGGAATGATAAAGGAGTATAGAGTGGCAAAGGTCAAGAAGGATATCTCTACCTTATGCGACTCCTCAATCTCAATGGATGTGGCTCTACTCTTTATCCACCAGGCAATAACCATCAGAGACCAGCCAAACCCTATCAGGAGTCTGTTTGCCCCAGTCATATTGGCTGTAGCATAGGAGATATAGTGCAGGTCCTTTCCTGCCATCCAGGCAAAATACATATCAACCACATACTCAGGCAGGACAGCAACTATAGCTAAGAATGTCAGAGCCAATGCTTGAGAGATATCCTTTTGAGCTACCTCAGCAGCCCAGCAAAGAATGAACCCTGCACAAATAATGGAAAGACCAGAGAGAAGACAGGCAAATCCTGGAGTAGCCTGCCAATCCCAGCCTGAAAACCGTAAGGTTAGCCAGGGGATAGGAAGACAGCACATAAATCCGAGCACCAACCAATTTTTCTTCATTTTAGAGAAAGTATATGATAGGATTAGTTTGGTTTCAATAATTAATTGTAACACTTTACCCATCTGAAGTAAAATTTTATAAGTCGTTGATTTACAAGTACTTACGATTTTACCAAAATGTTTAGTGAAATCTCGTAAGTTGT